>DNWZ01000047.1 GCA_003506095.1 Planctomycetaceae bacterium
GGTTGCCGTCGCGAATCCTTAAGAAGCCGGCCGCTTGTTCAAATGCTTTTTTGCCCAACTTGGGCACCTTGGTCAATTGCTTTCGATCGGTAAATCTTCCATTGGCATCGCGATATTCGACGATATTTTCTGCCAACTTAGGTCCGATTCCTGCGACGTGCGACAGCAGCGGAACGCTAGCCGTATTCAAGTCAACACCGACGCGGTTGACGCAAGATTCGACGACCCGATCGAGGCACTTTCGCAACAATGTTTGATTCACATCGTGCTGGTACTGTCCCACGCCGATCGATTTCGGATCGGCCTTGACCAGTTCCGCCAGTGGATCTTGTAACCGTCGGGCGATGCTGATCGCGCCACGGACAGTTATATCCAAGTCAGGAAACTCCTTGCCCGCCAACTCGCTAGCCGAGTAGATCGACGCCCCCGATTCGCTGACCATCACCTTGGTCACCTTCAAGGCGTGTTTGCGAATCACATCGCCGACGAAGGCATCGGTCTCACGCGATGCGGTACCGTTACCGATCGCGATCAATTCGACGTTGTACTTAGAAATCAGTTTCAATAGATCTCGCTCCGCCGATTCGATATCACTTTTCGGCGGCGTCGGATAANNGCGACTTTACAACCGGTACGAAATCCTGGGTCAATTCCGATCGTCACCCGTTGCCCGGCCGGCGCGGCCATCAACAACTCATTCAAGTTCTTACCAAACACCGCAATCGCTTCTTCATCAGCCTTCTGTTTTAATGTCGCCAGAACACTCGACTGCGTCGCGGGCATCAACAATCGCTCATAGCAATCATCAACGGCCGACAATAATTCTTGATGAAACAACAGTTTGCGATTAGGGACACACTTCGATTTCAAATCTCTTAAAACAGGCTCGTCATCCATTTCAACTTCGACGCGTAACACGCCTTCGGCTTCTCCACGCATCATGGCCAGCAATCGGTGAGAAGGGATGCGTTTTGCTGGTTCACGATGGTCGACATATTGTTCAAACTTATCCGCTTCTTCCTTCTTGCCACGTTTTACCTGCGACCGAATCCTTCCGGTTGAAAACGCCTGGTCGATCATCCATGACCGTGTTTCCACATCTTCGGACCATTGCTCGGCCACGATATCCAGCGCACCCTGAAGTGCCGAATCGGCATCAGGCACGTCTTTGTCAGCGTTGACAAACGATTGCAGAACAGCCTGTTTGCCACGGTTGGATTCGGTTTGCAACAGCAACAAGTTGGCGAGCGGTTGCAGGCCTTTTTCACGAGCTACTGTCGCTCGCGTTCGCCGCTTTGGCTTGTACGGCAAATAGATGATTTCAAGCGTTTGAATGTCGGCACACGCTTCGATCTGGCGGCGCAGGTCGTCGGTCAACAGGCCTTGTTCGGCGATCGAGTTCAAAACTGTCGATCGGCGACTGGCCAACGCGACCGCTTTTTCCATTGCGTCTTCGATCGCTCGCAGCGCGACTTCGTCTAACCCGCCAGTGGCCTCTTTGCGGTACCGGGCGATGAAGGGGATCGTGTTGCCCGCTTCGAGCAATTCGACCGCCGAAGCGACTCGGTTCGCAGCGATCGAAAGTTCCTTGGCGATGGCGGCAATTGCGGCATCGCGGTCAAAGTCCTGAGAAATCTTGATCGACATATCCGTTCGTTCCACTCCCTGCCCAGCGGTATGCTCGGCTCTACCACACTGTTACCAGTTACTCTTTTGACCCGCCAAGATTAGAATCGCCAGCCTCAGTTGGGAAGTCGGCACCAACGTCGCTGATCGCTCCGTCGATCAGTAAACCAAACAAGCACCAACCCCAAATGTGGTTTAATTCGTCTTCATGCTCCAACGCTTCCTACTGCTGTGGTTGATTCTTTTATCGCTGGTCGCCTATTTCTGGCCATCGATTGCCAGTTCTGCATACGACCCGTTCACAGCCACCAAGACGTACGGTTTGTTGATGCCGATTATCGGTGTAGCGATGTTTGCGATCGGCTGTTTGTTACCGCCTGACGAGGTAAAGCGATTACCCAAGTTGTGGCCAACCGTGCTCGGCGGAACCGCCATCCAATACAGCGTCATGCCATTGCTGGCCTGGAGCGTCGGCAATGCTCTGAACCTAGAACCGGACTTGTTGACCGGTGTCATCATGGTTGGATGTGTACCAGGCGCGATGGCATCGAACATCTTGACATTAGCGGCTCGAGGCAATGTCAGCTACTCGATCAGTTTAACAACATCGGCGAATCTCTTTTCGCCACTTGTGGTGCCGCTGGTATTGGCGAGTGCACTAGGCGTATCACAAGGCCTTGCCCAACATTTTGATAAGGTACAAGTTTTCCGTGAACTGATTCTGTCGGTCGTTGGCCCGGTCTTATTGGGTTATTTCGTCTGCCGCAAAGTTCAAATCATTGAAACGATTATGACGCGTGTGGGGCCATGGATCGCCAATGGAACCATTCTTTGGATCATCGCAGTCGTGGTCGGGTTGAATCGAGACAAACTCGGCAGTGCGACTCCTCTTTTGCTGGTCGCCCTCATGATGATCAACCTGTTGGGATACACAGCCGGTTGGCTTGGCGGTTTGGCGATGCGATTGCCGACGCCCATGCGGCGGGCACTGACCTTAGAAGTTGGGATGCAAAACGCGGGACTGGGGACCGGATTGATTCTAACACTGTTTCCCGATCATCCCGCCGCCGCCATTCCCACGGCGGCTTATACATTTGGGTGTATGTTGACCGGAACGGTGCTAGCCAATGTCTGGTCTAATATCCCCGTCGATCCTATTGAACCTGTGCCATCGGCTCAGGCATAGCTTGCACCTGATTGACGATCAATTGGGCAATCGAGATCGCTTGGGTTTGGATCGTCCGCTCGCCCAGGACCCATCGGCGCCCAGCCATCGATAACTCATCACGCAAGCTGTCATCCTGTAACACCTGCTGCAACGCATCGGCAAGTGCCTTGGGATCATTGGGCGGAACCAGCAACCCGCCGCCCGATTGTTCGATGATTTCCGGAAACGCCCCCTTGGATGGTAAGACCACGGGAACACCAGCGGCCATCGCTTCGAGCACCGACAAACCTTTGGGCTCCTCGTGCTCGGTCGGTACGCTCATCACATCAATCCCGCACAGCATCGCGACCTTTCCATCCAGATCGGGGCTGCCCAGGTGCCGCACTCGATCCGCCAGCCCAGCGCTACCCAGCCGCGCCATTTGATCGGCAAAGTAACCGCGATTCTGCTCGCCCAACCAACCCGCGATGTCCAGCCCGACCGACTCGCACCCTGGTCGCTGAGCTAGATCGATGTATGCGTCGATTAAATGGTGCAACCCTTTTTCCGGAGCGATACGGGCAAGGTATCCGATTCGTTTTGGCCGATCCGTTTTTGCCAACTCCAGATTAACGAACGGCGCCCCGTCGATTGTCAGCGGTTCGACAACGACTTTGGAAGGATCGAGCCCCAGCATCTGAGTCATCCGTTGGCCATAAAAACGGCTGTTCACGACGATCCAATCGCACATCCGCCCAAGCTGGCCCATTCGCTCGATCGCCAAGTCGCGATACCGTTTGGGTAAATAATCGAGGAACGCGTCGTCACCTTGCAGGATCACGATCAATCGGGTGTTTGGCAATTCGCGCCGGATCGTCGGCACGGAACCGGCGATCAACAGGTTGGTCAGCAGGATTGCATCGGGCTGGATGTCATCGCGCAGCCAGCGGACCAAGCGTTCGACCTCTTCTTTCTGGTTGCCATCTTCGCCGCGTAGCATCGACAGCGTCAGGTCACCCAGGCCCGAAGCGTCGGTTGACGAAGCCCGCCGAGTCGCCCACTTGAGGAACCCTGGTCGATCGAGCAAACGCTTCACAGCTCGCGGCACGAAGCGAAACAGCGGCAGTTTTTCGGTCAGGTAAATATTCACGCCGCCGAAGAAAACGCGATCCTGCGCGACGCTCAATTCATCGGTGCGGATCG
>DNWZ01000215.1:0-2831 GCA_003506095.1 Planctomycetaceae bacterium
ATCTGGATATCGACGGGGCGAAACCAAGAATCGTCGCTGGTCAGGAAGTCGGGTGCCTCGATTCCGCGCGCGGTCGCGCCGTTGTATGTCAATCGATTGCGGTTTAATCGCGATGTCATGACGTTTCCGCTGATGATTTGGCCGCGTAGCGGTTCGATTGCCGAGTCGCTGGGGATCGCCAAAATCCCGGAGATCGCGGTGCTGCCGTGCAAGTGGTCGACCGTCGGCGGCAGGAATCCAAGTCCGTCGTCGGGACGACCAAAACTCGGATAGCAGGCGCCGCGAATCAATTGCGTGATCGGCTTGCTGTGGCAATCGGCGGAGTACCAATATCCCCACTCATCACGCGTCATTCCGAACGGATTGACTTGCCCCTGCGTGACCTGTTCGATTCGGCTGCCATCAGGACGAAACCGAAACGAATTGCCCGATTCCAATCGAACCTCGTGTCCGTCGGTGCCCGCAACCACCGAACGATTATTAAAACCGTGACACGCATAAATCCAACCATCGCCGCCATCGCGCAGCGCGTTGACCATTCCGTGAGTATCACGACTGGTATCAAAGGGGCCCAGCAAGACATCGCGTCGATCGCAAACGCCATCGCCGTCGGTGTCTCGCAGATAGTAGATACTAGGAATGCTGAAACAGATGCATCCTTCGCCATAAGGCAACAGGCCGATCGGGATGTTCAGCCCGTCTGCGAATGTCGTGATCCGATCGGCGGAACCATCGCCATTGGTATCTTCTAGTACCATGACCGCATCGGTCGGGCTGGCACCACTGGCGGCCGGTTTGGGATAGGCCGTCGTTTGTGTCATCCAAACACGTCCGGTCACGTCCACAGCCAGATTCAATGGCTTGGCGATTTGCGGCTCGGACGCGTATAGACGGATCTCGAAACCGGGCGGCAAATGAAACCCGGCCAATTCATCTTGAGGGGTCCGCCAAGGCGACGGACGGACCATTTCGCCATATTCAGACGCAGCTGTCTTGGGCTCCGCAGCGCCAACGACCTCGGCCGCCGGTTCCGCACTAATGGAGTGCGTCACCGAGCAGCCAAGTTGATAAAACAAGAACGCTATCAACCAAACCGTATTTCGCATTTTGCTTTTGAGCTGCGTTAAGGATGGATCGGAACCAGATGGGGCATCAATGATTGTGGTGTCCATGACCCGCGTGATAAATCTTGTGTTTCGGATTCGCTTTTGCGAACACATAAACAATCAGATCGACCACTTCTTCCTCGGTCAATTTATTCAACAATCCCGCCGGCATGATCGAAACCGTTGATTCGACTTGTTGTTCGATTTCATCTTTTTCGATCACCATCGGGTCACGCATCGCGAGCGGATCGACCAGCACTTTCACTTGCGAATCGGTCTGCTCGACGATCGTTCCGACGACAACCTTGCCGGAATCCAACAAGAATCGGAAAGATCGATACTTAGGATCGATTTCAACCGAAGGTTCCACAATCGAACGCAGGATATGATCGATCGTTTCTTTCTTCGGTTCCATCTTTGCCAAGTCGGGTCCCAGTGCATAACCTTCGCCGCCAAACTGGTGACAACCGACGCAGTTGGCCGCTCGGAACAGGTTGCGACCGACTTCGAATGAGCGATCCTTAGGCAGCGGTGAAAACTTAGCGATCAAATCGTCATATTTCCAATCAGTGTCTCTGGCGATGAACTTCAGCAGTTCATCACGGATCTCCAGCGGATTGTCCGCTAAGTACTGTTCTGGATTGGCGGTGTATTGATCCAAGTCGGCGACCACATAGAGCGCACCGAACATCCGGCGCCAGTGCCCTGGGTAGGTGCAGACATAAGGATAAATCCCCGGTTCTTTCGGCGCTTCGAACAGCAGCGATTCGCTTTGGTTGGATTCGAGCAATCGACTTGCCAAAATCACCTTATCCGACACCGGCACATAATGGCGATCCTTAGCGTCTGCGGTTCGTGCCGTCGCTTCGGCCAATTCACCGATTTCCTCCAGCGCACCTTGTTTAACGATCACAAAGTTATGCGGCATGAAATCGGAGTTTGAGAATCGAAACTCGACCGGACGACCGGCTTGGATCACGATCTGTTCTTTATCGAAAATCATCCGTTCTTGAACCGTTCCGATCGCGATCACGCGAACATCAAGATTCTGTAATCGCGATTCGATTTCTTTTTGTCGTTTCTCAGGCAACGACTTGGAAATCGAACGGACCAATTCGATCACTTCGCCAGCGGCTTCACCGGTTCGCATTGCGGCCGGCATATCGCTGAGGTAAGCAACCAAGTTGTCGGTCAAGTCGCCCAGTTGTCCCTCGGGGCGTTTGGCTTCCGGAATCGATCTTAAGATGCTGATCGCGGCAGTACGACTTTGCCCCGACTTGATCAACGAAGTCAAATCGTTCCATTTTTCGGTCTCCAGTCCTGGAACCAGTGCTAGTGTTCGCACGGCTAAGTCACGAACCGGCTCTTCTTGATCGACCAGGAATAACCGGTCGGCTGCGATTTTTCGTTTGGACATCTTGGGGCCTGCCCAAGCAACCTCCAATCCATCTCCACCGCCGTTGTCAAAATAGGTAACCACGATCTTATGCATGCCAGCCCCGAGGTCGACCTTTCCAGACTTCTCGACCATCCCGTGCAGGCCATCATTATCGACCAGCAATTTATCGTTGATGTAGAGCCTTGAGCCATCATCCGAAGTGATGAAAAAGGCATAAGACCCGGTCGTCGGAATCGAAATCATGCCGGTGAACCGCAACGCGAACGCGTCATCTTTGGTCTTTTGCGGAACGTTCATCACTATCTCGGGGACGACACCCGACGCTT
>DNWZ01000215.1:2890-9849 GCA_003506095.1 Planctomycetaceae bacterium
CGTCGACGATCGTTGAACGAATCGCAGGGTAAAGCTGTTGGCGAATCGAATCGTTATTGACCATCGATACCGCGCTAAGCAGATCACGCAGAGGCCCGCCGCGGCGAGCCGCCAAAGCGAATGCGGGATCACCCGACTTTGCGACATTGATCAACAGCGCGAACGCCACCTGGCGAGTCGCGGATTCCTTGCCGTCGATCGCTAAGGTTTCCAATTGATTGCGAAGTCCAGTCAATTTTTCAGCGGGTTGTTGCAGCAACCATTGGCTGACGCCCGCGACACCCGAGCCGTCTTTATCTCGCTGCTGCAATAGGTTCATCGCGATCGACATCGGGTCGCTCGAACGCAATTTGGCGAGGCCCGAGAGCGTGCTGGCTAGCAGTTCAGTCGGCAAATCCTTGCGGCCCAAAATCGCTTCAAAGGTTTCGATCGCTGGTGGCAACTTTGCCAAATCGGCAGGGCTGGCGGTCTTGAGTGCATAAGCCAGCGCCGCGGGCGAAAGCGGCGAGCCGCTGGCAATCAGATCTTGTAAACGATTGGGCAGCGACAATTGCTTGGTCGCGTAGGCGAGCACCGTTTCCATTTCTGGATCGAGCGGCAAGCGATCGGCGATGAAGACCGCTTCGGCAGAAAGTTCGCTGGGAAACTCAACGGCGGCCTTAACCGCTTCGGCGCGAACCAGCGCTGACGGGTCTGCCGCTGCGGCCAACAACATCGGTTGCCAATCTTTCACATTTTCTGAAACTCGCCCGGCCCAGTGTTTCATTGTGCGAATCGCTGCGGCACGAACCCTTGGCTCATCGGCTTGGAAAACCCGGTTCGCCAATTCCAAGTTTGGCATTCGGTGTTCTTCAAAGACCCACAAACATTCCAAAAGAGCTTGTGCATCGTCGGCATCCTTAACATTTCGTGTTGAAGCCCACGCAGCGACCTGAGGCAACAAGTCCGCTGTGGGGCGGCCGCTCAATTCGATTCGAGCACGGTATCGCGTCGCGTTTTCTTTTGCATAAAACGCATCACAAACTTCGGCAACTGGCTTGCCCGCAAGACGCACCTGTTTAACTAAAGGGCGATTCTCATAAGTCACTCGATAGATTCGACCATGTTTATCGTCGCGGTTCGGGTCTCGCATATTGTGTTGCATGTGACCAATCAAGGCGTTGGCCCAGTCGGCGACGTACAACGCACCATCGTTGCCAACCTCGAGATCGGTCGGCCGGAAGTTCGGATCATCGGAAACCAGAATCGGTTCGATTTCGACTGCGGTGATGTCTGCCCCGTTGTAACGAACCTCGTGTTGCAGAACGCCTAAGAATCCGATCGTATTGGCGATCAAGAAGTTTCCTTGATTAGCGTCCGGAAAATGGCTGCTTGATAAGATTCCGGTTGCGGCGACAGGGCGAACACGTTTTTGGAACCACTGTTTGTTACCAATCCCTTTGCCGATATTGACATAAGAACCTGTTCCGGATGTTCCGTCGTTGGCAAACTGGTAACCCCACTGGTCGATCACGTCGCCGTGAGGGTTGGGACCGATCGGGAAATGAAACTCCATCTCAAACGTTCGCGGATTAAACCGGTGCACGCCGGTTTGCCCGGACCGGAACGTCTTGGTCGGCGTTTCGATCGCCGCGACATTGAAGATACCGCGTGACCAGTAGATCCATCCGTCGGGGCCGAGCAACATGGCATTCGCGGAGTGGTGCGAGTCGGCGCTGGACAATCCTTGCAACATGCGGACCTTGTAATCCGCTTTGCCATCGCCCGTCGTGTCCTTCAGAAACCACAGCTCAGGCAGTGCCGCGACGATCATTCCGCCGCCCCAAAACTCGAACCCTGTCACACTGTTCAATTCGTCGGCAAAAATGATGCTGCGATCAGCCACACCATCGCCATCGTCGTCCTTCAGGCAAAGGATGCGATCTTCACGAGGTTTGACGGGATTCCAGTGCGGATAGCTGGGCCACACCGAAACATATAAATCGCCATCGGGATCGACCGCCATTTGAACGGGGTTAATCAATTCAGGAAACTTTTCTTCGGACGCGAACAGGTTCACCTTCATTCCCGATGCGATTTTCATTTTTGAAATCGCCTCTTCGCCGCCGAGGTATCGATAACCACCATCGGCCAAATCGCCTGGCTTATTCGTTTTCACTTCCAATTCTGGCGGCAGGTTGTCATCCTTGACTTCGATATCGCTGCCGCGAGCGACGGCCCAGACCCTTTGGTCGCGGTTCGCGGTCATGACGTCAAAGATTTCCATCTCTCGCATCATCACGTCGGCATTGGATTGACCGAACCAAGCGAGCTTCGAACGACCGCCGAAAACGTTATAACCATCGACGACTCGATAACGGCTGAACCAGTAATAATTCCGATCTTGAATAGCCGAGCGCAGTTTATCAACCGCGTCGGCGTTTTGTGGCAATTGGGTTTTGCCGAACAACTTGTTGGCGATTACCCCTGCGATCTGGCGACCGCCGTCTTCGGACAGGTGAATGCCATTGATCGTCAGCGGTTTGGACGCGTCGGCATACAGCGATTGGCTGGGTGCGAATAAGTCGACGAACAGCACCGACTTTGAATTGCAAACGTCACGCATCGCCTCGGTGTAGAGCGACAGGTTTTGGTTATTTTGCGATCCATCGGGCAGGTGAGGGCTGTTGTGATTTTCGTGAGCCAGTGGAGAGAAGAAGACCAGCGTCGGTGCCGATTGGCCGTTGTACTTTTGGCCCTTCATCGAATCGATCAGTTCGGCCAAATCGTTTCGAAACCCATCCAGGCCCGCTTCACCACGAAGCGATTCGTTGTAGCCGAAAAAACTAAAGACGACATCTGCTTTGGCTTTCGCAAGCCACTGGTCGGGCGAGCCAAAGTTATCTTCACGTGAACGTGTTTTGAGCTCATCGCCCGAAAAGCCAAGATTGCGAACAACCAGGTCGAGTTCCGGGTGGAGCGCGTACAAATAAGTGTCCAACCACGCGTCATGTTGCATGCGGTCGGCGAGCGTATTGCCGATGATCGCGATGCGATCGCCTTTTTTCAAAACCAGTTGTGGCGGGGCGGGCGATTGTGCAGTTAGCTGTGACGAGCCCGTCACCAGCACCAGTACGGTCAGTGTGAACAATCGACAAGATCGCCAAAGACGATTAGCGTGTTGCGACATATTAGTTCCGTCTTGAAGTAGAAGATTCAGTGGAAAGGAAAAGTTCGGAGGGAGGGAAGTAAAGGTGAGGGTTGCTGCGAAAAACTGTTTCAGCAGCGATTAAGTCTTTTTGGTTTGCGCCGCGACATCGATCCCCATATCAGCCATCAACATCTTTAAATCTGTCCACGCTTCGCGTTTGACGTCGGGATAACGCAGCAGATACGAAGGGTGATAAGTGGCGAGCACTTTGCTGTTATGATATTTGTGAAAGCGGCTGCGGAGTTTGCCGATCGATTGCGTTGTTTTCAATAAGGTTTGTACCGCCACCAAACCGAGGCAAACGATGTACTGTGGCTGTATGATTTGCAGCTGTTCTTCGAAATATTCGCGACAGTTCGCGATCTCATCAGGCATCGGATTGCGGTTGCCTGGCGGACGACACTTGACCGTGTTGAGTATATAGACCTGGTCGCGTGAAAGCGTACAAGCTTCGATCATTTTCGTCAGCAATGCGCCGGAACGCCCGACGAACGGTCGCCCCGTGGAGTCCTCTTCTTCACCCGGTGCTTCGCCAAAAAAGCAGACTCGTGCCGCGACATTCCCTTCACCGTAAACGGTTTGCTTGCGAGAACTGCACAACACATCACAGCGCATACACTGCGATACTTCAGCGGCCCTTGCCTGCAATCGTTCGGTGCGTTCGTTAACAGGCAGTAGGGGCACCGGATAGGGACCGTCCAGCGAAACCAGAATCGGCTGAGCGGCGACGGGTCGAGGTGGTGACGGTGCAACCGGTGGTGGCGAAGTGGTTGGGGCGCCAACCGAACGGCGGATCGCTGCTGTGAGATCGCTTGACGTGCGCGACGGCGCGACAGCGGTTGCGGTGACCGCCTGCGACATCACGCTCTGCGTTTGGACCGCGGCAATGCGCGTCGGTTCAACAATCGACTTGGGCAACATCGTCACACCGCATCGGTTGAAATGTTCGAGCAACCGTGCCACCTGTTGGTGTGTCACGGATTCGATATCGCCGGTCGTTTCCAAGCTTTCACTCATTCGTCGTTTATTTTGATTGGCCGTCAAAGAAATCGAGGTAATAGGCCCAGTCGTTTTCTTGAAGATTATGCTCGCCAGGACGCACAAAATATCCTGTAGGTCCGACGAAACGTGGTTGTGCCAAGGGTGGCGTTTCAGGATCGGTAATCGTAGACTTGCCCAACAATTCATAGACCGGGGCGGCATGCACAACAGAAAGGTATTCACCGCGAGGGTCAGCCCAAAGGTCTTCGGCGGCGCTGCCCACGGCAACGGCACGCGGTGCGATCAGGCCAAAGAGTTGATGTTGGTCGATCGGCAGTTTGTCTTCCGCGTCGGCATAATCATCTAACTTTTTGCAGAACCAATGAGGGAACGCTGTCGTGATTCTTGCGATCGTTTCGCCGAACCGCCGACGCGACAACGCTGCGCCGCCGCAACCACTTTCATTGACAAATGCGGCGGCGAAGCGGGTATCCTGGGCTGCGGCCCAAGCGGCCGTTTTTCCGCCACGCGAATGCCCGATTACGGCGATTCGCGAAGCATCGATTTCTGGCAACGTGATCAAATGGTCCAGCACGCGACTTGCTCCCCATGCCCAAGCCGAGATCGCTCCCCAGTCGCTAGGCTGGCGTGTCGAAATATCGGCCGATGGCCCCAGTTTGGCTCGCGCAAAGAAACCTCGAATCCCTTGATCAAATCCATCCTTCTTATCAGGATCGACGTCGCTGGTATGAAAGACCGCGACTGCATAACCACGTTTGATGATCGCTTCAACAGGCAAGAACGGCGAAGGACGCTCTACCGCTTTGGCCAAATCCGGAAACTCGCGATTGTGAATCACAACAACGGCTGGGACCGGCGCTGCGTCGCTGGCGGTAGTCGACTTGGGCAAATAGAGCAGGAACGGAAATGTGAAATCCGAACCTCCGGCGGTGATGCGAGCTTCGATCCGCCGGGCGATTAAGTTGGTTGAATCATAATGCGCAACAGGTGTATAAGTGACCTTAGCCTGGGCGGCTTCGACAGGAACGTTGCCGTAAAAATGATCTCGAAAGGCTTGCAGAGTTGACTGACGGTGGGCCGGCCATTGCTGGGCAGTGACGCGATTGCCGCTTCCGTCAAGCAACGGATCGGGCAACTTATAACTGGGCACATCGGATTCACGATAATTGAAAGGACGATTCTTGCTGGCTCGCTCCACGGCGTCGTCAGCGGGTTGCCATGAGGTCGCGTTTCGCGCGGCGACTTGCATCGATTTCGCTTGATCGAGATTGGACAGTATGGGTTGAACTTTCTTAGCAATTACCGTTGCCAACGCTTCTGAACCGGCTTCCGTAAAATGCACGTTGACGGGACGTTGCCAGTCAGGGTTTTCCATCGCTGGGCCATATAAGTCGATCAACTCGATACCACGCGACTGGACAACTTGACGAGCGATCGCGTTATAAAGCAGCGGGTCGCCGGGATCGCGGTGCGGCGTCAATTTGCCGGGTGGCACGGGAGTCGTCGTCACATAAAAGAGCTTCGCGCCGGTCGCCTCAAGCTTTGCAACGATTTGTGTCAAGTTTTGACGATACGTTTCAGGATCGGATTGGGGTGGGTCGGCAGGATCGCCTGACGCGGCACGCTTTGCACCTTGGGTCTCACGCTTAAGATCATGCAAGCCGAAGTTAAACGTTATAACATCGGGCTTGCCAGCTTTTTCAATCCATCCGTCAACCTTCGCAACGCCATTGAGCGTTCCGGAGCAGTTCTCTGGTTTGGTTTCATTGAACATAGGGCGAACCACGTTAGCGACGTCGGCTAATTGGGTGCGCAGAAATGGTGTGTAGCCCATCGAGATCGAATCACCCAGAACCAACACGATTGGCTTGGACGCCGCTTCGGTGCCCGAGTCCTTATCGACCTGGGCTTGCGGCTCGGACGCCTTGTCGCTGGTGGGCGAATCGGGCGATGGTGCGGCGAAGCAAGCGGCGGTGACGATCAACGACATCGCGGTGGCGTGGAGGCCGGTTATCGATTGGTAAGGCAACCGTGTCGGAAAGCCATGAAGGATTCGATTCGGGCGAAGGGCACCACAAAAGTTTTGGAAAGGCATGGGCGAGACGCCGAAGGCGAGAGGAAGGCGGGGGAGTTGCGGAACAAGGCGACCGACGGGAAACCCAGAGTATAACCGCTGGACGGCTGGACCGCGAGAATTCGCCCCGCCAACCCTTGGCGAGGCAGGATCACTCTTCTTCGTCGTCCGAGTCATCGACCAGCGGGACGGCGGGGTCTTCGGGGGCCCGTTTGCGAAGCTTGCGTTGCAGACTGCGACGGTGGATCCCCAAACGCCGGGCGGCTTCGCTGATATTGCCACCGCAATCGCCCAGCACCCGATGAATGTGTTCCCATTCGGTTCGAGCGAGCGACGGGGCGGGGAACTCGACTGCGGCATGTGGCATGCTGGGCGAATCGCCGCGAATGAACGCGCCGAGAATGTCGTCGGCGTCGGCCGGTTTGCTGAGGAAATTGACGGCCCCGGCGCGAACCGCATCGATCGACGCCGGGATGCTACCAAAACCGCTCAGCATGATCACTCGCGTTTGCGGCCGCATTTGCAACAACCGAGCGAGCAGGTCGAGGCCGCTGCGCCCCGGCATTCGCAAATCGAGGACTGCCAAATCGGTCGGGCGTCGCGAGAAAATATCGACCGCCTCGTCAAAGTTGGCTGCAGTCTCAACGCGGAACCCGCGCTGCTGGAATGCGATCGATAGACGATCACGCAGGA
>DNWZ01000232.1 GCA_003506095.1 Planctomycetaceae bacterium
GATTCGTCATCGGGAGTGGCTGCTCGAGATCGATTTTGCCAAACGAGAAACGTTTGCCTATGCCTGCGAGGCTTACAGCCGAATTCTTGAGCTTGGCGAAACTCGTTCAACTCGAAACCGGCTTCTGTCAGAGCTTGCGGACGGGGCGATGCCGCCGGACGAGCGGGTACATGGTGCCGAGTATGTGGATATTCTGCGGGAGGCGGTTGGCGCTAGGAACGGCTGGAAATGCATCCGCGAGCGATGCTCTCCCACCAGCCCGACCCGCCGAGAGCAAACGACTGAGGGGCTCAATCTCACCTGATCCTGCACAGGATGCGGAATCTTCCTTCGCAGTTACGAACTATCGCACCTGTTGACCGCTGATTCGCACCACACCTGACCAAGGGAAATCAGTCGCCTGATCCACGATTGTGATTAAAAAGCAGCCGGGGCCAACTGCTCCCGTTGGAAGCTCTTATCAGGCCGTCATCAGAACGACTGCTCTCCTGAAACTTGCCGGATGCCCTACGCGAACAACTCGGCCTTTGCCGCCTTTGGCGTCGAGTCAGTTGAGTGGCCGGTGTCGCCCGGTTACCTGCCGCTCGACCGAAGTTTGCGTCGAGCGTCAGCTTCCTGAACTGACAAACTCACACATTCGACCCGTTACGGCCGTTTAGATCACACTCGCCTCGATTACCGCTTTGGAGCGATATGCTGTCGTCCGGCATATGCAACCGAATATACGAATCGCTAAGGAAGGCTGGCAGTCAAATGCGGCTGCGAGCGCACTCTATGTTCAGCTATCTCCCCATAACTTTCCGGATTTTGACAAAAGGTTGCATCGGTTAATCAAGATTCCATGTGATGAATCAATATGCGTATGATGCTGGAAAACATGGCGTGGGAGGTGGAGAATGGTTACGGAAACGGACATCGCTGCAGCAACGCATATTCGTTTGCCAATCAAATTCGCGTATCAGAATCGGGACGGCGTCATAGATGCTTCGTGCATCGGGCAGGCGAGCGAAGTCCGTGCCGCAGCAATCACTCCGCATAGGTCTCGCGGTCCAAATTTCAAGCGGTTAAAGGCGGTCGCAGCAGACGGATCAACCTATGCTGTGGACGTTGTCATCAACGGTTTCGATTTCACAGACCTAGCTCCAACGGATGTGATACGTGGGACAGACTGTGTAGTCTTAGAAGGCGTACTGGAGGTCGAAAACGCCCGCTTCAGAGAAGTTGAGACAAGTATTAACGAAGGCAACCGCCTAAAGACAGAAGCGCATGCCTCATGGCGGAATGGCATCAACTACGTCTCTCAGCTTGAAGCGGCCGTAGGCCAGGCTGCACGACCTGGGCTACGGTCTCCTCAGATCGGTGCACTTCATGCAATCGCAGCGCATTGGAGCCTGAGCAAAGATCCGGCAATCGTTGTGATGCCCACCGGCACTGGAAAGACGGAGGTGATGTTAGCCGTCACAGTCGAATCGCGCGGTGATCGGATTCTCGTCATAGTGCCAACCGATGCGCTCCGGCAGCAGACTGCGGACAAGTTTCGCGAATATGGGCTTCTCAGGGAACTCGGCATCGTTACTGACATTAAGAATCCCGTGGTCGGGGTACTTACAGGTAAGCCCGCAACCGCGCAGTTCGACGTGATCCGGACATGCAACATCGTCGTAACGACAATGGCCTCAATCAGCCGAGCCGACGATCAGGAGCAAAAGGCATTCGCCGCTCTATTCAGCGCAGTTTTCTTAGACGAGGCCCATCACGCCCAAGCGACAACGTGGAACAAGTTTTCAGGGTTCTGCGGGCATGCTCGAATGCTTCTGTTCACCGCCACGCCTTTTCGAGAGGACGGCAAGGCCCTCAATGGAAAGATCATCTACAACTACCCACTTCAACTCGCACAAGAGAACGAATTTTTTAAGCCGATCCAATTCCTGCAGGTTTTCGAGCCTGACAGCTCATTATCGGACTTGAGGATCGCTGAAAAGGCGGTGGAGAAGTTGAGAGCCGACCTTGCGAACGGTCTGAACCACATGCTGCTCGCAAGAGCGAACACCGTTGGTCACGCGCAACGTCTCTTTACAGACATCTACAACGCCGAATTTCCGGACCTGAACCCGGTACTTGTCCACAGTCAAACGCGTGGCCGGGAGCAAGTCCTGCGGAATATCCGCAACGGGCAACACAGAATAGTGATCTGCGTTGACATGTTCGGTGAGGGCTTCGATCTACCGCAACTGAAGGTCGCGGCGCTGCATTCGGTGCACAAGAGCTTGGGCATTACCTTGCAATTCATTGGACGCTTCGCGAGGGCTGGCGCAAATGTTGGGGACGCGAGCTTTGTCGCCAATACGGCCGAAGACGGTGTCCCCGAGGCGTTAGAAAGCCTGTATCAGGAGGATGCTGATTGGAACAGTCTGCTGTCAGACCTGAGCTACGACGCCATTGATCCGCAGGCTAGATTGTCGGAGTTGGTAGAAAACCTTCGACCACTGGAGGAGATGCCATCCGAGCTGGAGATTTCCACACTAACGATGAGGCCCAAACTGAGCACTGAAGTATTTCGAGTGCCGGACTTCGATCACACCGGGTATCACAAGGCGTTTAGGCCAACTCAGTTCATTCACCAGCCCATCTTCAGTCAGCAGGACCAGATGCTGGTGTTCATTGTCAATCAGGCAGACAAGGTTGACTGGACAGACTCACGTGACATCGTTATCGACACATGGGACTTGTTTGTCATTTACTACGATGAGGAACGAAGACTTCTTTTCATCAACAGCTCTCGGAAATACTTTGCTTCGAAGTTGGCGAAGAGCCTGTCTACCAACCCTCAATCGGTACGCGACGAAGATGTGTTTCGAGCGTTCAGCAACTTGCGACGGTTGACTCTGCACAGTGTTGGTTTGACGGGCCTGAGCAGGAACGTCAGATACCAGATGTTCGCTGGACTTGATGTTCGCGACGCAATCGATCCTGTCCTTCAACAAGACAAGATGAAATCTAACGTCATGGGCGTCGGTTATGAAGACGGACGGAGAATGAGTGTCGGGTGCTCGCGCAAAGGAAAGATTTGGTCGCTCCAGACCGACTCTCTCGCGGGATGGAGAGATTGGTGCCGTGATCTAGGTGTGAAGCTGTCGAACGAGAACATCGAGCCGAATGACTTTCTCAAATACACGTTGATTCCTGAGCTCAGAAAGAACGGCGTGCTTCCCGACCAACAGGCCATGATGGTTGATTGGCCAGAGCAACTCTTCGAATCAGCAAGCTTCAACATCACAGTCGTGCATGGTGACGACAAATACAGTTTTCATGAATGCCAAATAGATTTGGTGGAATGGGTCTCGGCTGGGCACGCGTTCACCTTTAAGCTGAAGGCTGGCGGAGACGTGGAAGGTGTCTTCAGAATGACACTTATTGCCGAAGGTGCTGCTCAAGGACTGTTTTACTCAATCACCCGTGTTGAGGGACCTGAAATCAGCATCGAGGCATTTAACAAAATTCAGTCCGCCGCTGATTTTTTCACCACCAACCCTCCGCTGGTCCGGTTGGCAGATGGCTCACAGCTCTCAGGTGAGATATTGCTGAAACCGCGAGAGGAACTGGCTGAAGTGTTTGACCATGATTTGATCGGTCAACTTGCTTGGGGAGACACGTTACTGAATCAGGAAAGCCGCTGGGACGGAGAGGAACTTCGCCCCCGATCAATCCAACAGAAATTCATTGAATACCTAGAGCAAGGATCATCGGCGTTCATCATCGACGACGACGACGCCGGGGAAAGTGCGGACATCGTTGCGATTGAGGACAGCGAGGACACTATCACCGTCACGCTTTGGCATTGCAAGTATTCCTCCGGTGCAGCTCCGGGCAATCGTGTGAAGGACCTTTATGAGGTTTGCGGCCAAGCGCAAAAGTCCGTGAAATGGACTTGGAATTTTGCCAATCTCGTTGCCCACTTGACCGAACGTGAAACTAAGCATCGCAGAGGTCGCCCATCAAGGTTCGTGAGGGGAAGTCTGGACAGACTGGTTGTGCTTAGAAAAGCATCGCGGCGCAAGTACATCGTTTTTAGGGTAGGTATTGTGCAGCCAGGCTTGTCGAAGGTCGGAATTGAAAACGAACATCTCGCAATACTGGGGGCGACAAGTTTATTTTTGCGCACCGTAACCAATCATCCTCTGATGGTGATTTCGAGTTGATGGTGGTTGAGGGCATAAATCTGGGCGAAGGTCCGCAACCAGTCGATACTGTTGAAAACTCGCTGTAGGCCGATATCAATCGATTTTCGAGGGGCATCCACACTCAGCAACGCCCCTTGTTAGCGCTAAATAGAAAATGACGCTTCAGCGAATTGAAACGCAATGTATAAATGTAGCCGGGGACCGAAGGCCCCGGCGTGCTGCTAGTTACTACCCGCGACCGCTTTTGTTGTTCGTGCGATCTGCTATCGAGTAGGTCGTACCTGCTTTCTGGCTAGGCGGGAATGTATGTCCCTTTGGCACCGTAATTTCCTTGCTAGTGCTGCCAACCTTGTACTGCGCTGAAGCTGGGGCGGTTTGCCCTGGTTTGAACGTCTTATTTGTCATGGTCAAATTGCCTTATATGTATTGCCGTTCAAGACGGCATGCTTTACATTCGGCAAATCCCCGGTAAATTGGGGATGCCGCGATGAGTGGCCACCTGGGCCCCGGTAATCTCTGTCCCCGCCAAGAGTCAGAAAGATTGCCGGGGCCTTGTTTCTTGGCCGTCGCCGGGCGGCTTCAACGACGGCCGTATTCTCTTCTGTTCATTTTCATCTCCTTCTAAATGTGTGCCATTAGGTAGTAGCTGGTGAGTCAGACGATGGCGGTGGCGGTGGCGCTGGCGGCGGCGGTGCGGCATTTATCGCTTGGGCCGCCGCAGTTTCCGCTTTCCAGTGCTCTCGGATGGCTTCAATTTCGCCAAAGGCTCCAATGTCAGTGACCCGGTCTAAGAAGCGCGCATAAAGTCCATCTTGCATAAGACCCGAAGCCCGCAACCGTTCCAAGGCGACGTTCGGATTGATGAGAAGTACGTAATGAAATTCCCCCGATGGCCCAGGCTTCGTGGCGATAAAGAAAAGCTCGCGCAGTTTCTTCATCCTCTTCCGCCATGTATCAACCGCCCGTTCGCCAACAAAACCCGCTTCGCAAGCGAAAGTCATCGGGTTCTCGATGGTGACAAGGATATGGTCAGGGGATCGCGCCCAGAGACAGAACAGGGTGTGCCCAGCTGGCTGACCCTTTGTCTGCACATCAATGGCCTGCATTGCAATGGGTAGCGTCCGAGGTAGGGTCGTATAGCCATCGTTCGTCTTGCGGTGCCACAAGAAAACACGCGGCGCATTGGGGAAATGTATATCCATCTGCTGCTGCGCGCGTTCGGCCATTTTCATTCGCTTAGCGGTTGCCTGTTTGCCGTTTGCCATGATTGAATCCTCCACTGGTTTTGATACCGAACTATCCCCTAAGCGCTGCATGCTGACAACGATTGATTACGCACAATATCGCCGTACTCGTCCATCGGAGTGGCCGATTTAGCTATATGAATAGCCGCCATAACGGTGAAATACAACAGTATCCGCTCGCACTATATGGCGCACAAATATTATTTAGGCCGATATTAATCATGGTGTTATTTGAATATTGCGTGCTCCAGTGCTCGATGTTCTCATCGTGCTCGATGTGCTCACCGTGCTCACGGGGTTGTAAGGGGGTGCTACAGGTGCCTTCCGGACTCGTCAATTTGAAAGAAATGGTGTGAATTTGAGTTCGCCTTGCCGCGAAGAGGTCGCACATCACCCGCTGTGACCGCGGCTATCGGCCGCTGATTACGAGGCATCTTTTCGCTTGAATGGCGACTTGGAGAAGATGCGTCAGCATCTCTTGATGGGCGGACGCTGACCGAACGGCAGGTAACCGACGCAATGCTGACCGAAGCGGGATGGGACTCGAACGGCTGGATTGGCCGATTATGCATAGTCGGCCTTATGTGAAGCTTTCCATAAGGCCGAGGTCTTGCCAGTCGCGTCAGCGACTGAAATGGCCGCTGAACTGTGATACCTGCCGTTGAACCACCTCAGCGGCGAATGACAGAAGCTGGTCGTCTACGGCCAGAGATGCATGTCGCCGCAGCGCGTCCTGATTACTGAAGATGCATTGAAACTTGCGGTACCGAAATGCGCCCGAAAAAGGCGCATTTCAAAAGCCATCGTCGCGACCATGCAACCAGAATCGATCCTCATGTCGATTCATGCCCAACTCCTCGCCATGCTGCTTTTCAGCTTGATGCCTATCGCACACGCTGAAGAACTCGGTGTCGTCGGGCCGACCTACGATATTGCCGAAGCGGATCTGCTGGAAGTCATCCAGTCACGACTCGGTCGGATGGAAAAATCCGGCGAGCTTGCTAGGAAGCAAGGCGAATACCGCGATCGCGTCGTCGGTGCTATCGAGAAGCCAAAGCCTGTCCCCGGTCTTAAGGCGACAGCGGCCAAACGCACTTATTTCATCGACCCGACATGGACGCTGGATCGGGACATCCGTGGTGCAGATGGCGCGCTCCTGTTCGCGCGCGGACTGAAGGTGAATCCACTGGATCATGTATCTCTTCGCGAAAAGCTCGTCTTCTTCGATGGCAGGGATAGACGGCAGGTCTCCTTCGCCCGGCAGCTGTTGCGGAATCAAGATCG
>DNWZ01000090.1 GCA_003506095.1 Planctomycetaceae bacterium
TGTACCAGCCGCAAATCCCGCAAAATACGGGTAACATCGGCCGTACCTGTGTCGCAACAGGTTCGTGGCTGTGGATCGTTCAACCAGCCGCGTTCCAAATCGACGAAAAACGCGTCCGCCGCGCCGGCTTGGATTATTGGCAACACCTACATTTGACCGAAGTGCCGTCGTGGGAAAACCTGCGCCAGCAACTGCCCAACAAACGTTACTGGTACTTCAGCCGTTTCGCCACCCAGACGATTTGGGAAGCAGAGTTTACGGCGGGCGATGTGATCGTCTTTGGCAGCGAAACGAGCGGTTTGCCCCGTTCGATCATGCAGCCCGATTCGATGGAATCGGTTCGATTGCCGACTGATCCACGCGTCCGCAGCTTGAATCTGTCGTCAACAGCGGCGATCGTGTTGTACGAAATGATGCGGCGTCGAGATGCGCCCGGCAGCGATCGTTAGCGGTTATTGCTGCGGGGCGTCGCCGTTAAGCTCGTGCGCTTTGCGTAACGCCTTTTTCAGCCGCCGGTTTTCGCGCTGCAACCGCCGATTTTCGGCCTTCATCGCCCCACGAATCGTCTCGTTTTGCTCGCGAATCGTCTCATTTTGCTGACGAACCGTTTCCATCGCCGCTTTTAACCCCAGCGGATCAAAGCCGTGTGATGCCTGGGCAACGTGCACCATCGTTTGCTCGATCGTGTTGCCGACTTTATCGATAATCTGTTCGGCGGTCTGGGCGGCGATTCTCAGATCTTGGGCAGCGGCGACCCAGGTCATCGGATCGATCGGCTTGGGGGTCGGTGCGGCGGCTTCGGTTGGAGCGACGTTAGACGATTGTCCAAGGCAGGGGGATGTGGCGACGCTGCAGAAAGCCAGAAAACAAGCTGTGATGAACGTAGTGTGCGGCTTCATGAGGGGCATGATCATGTTCCAGCAACGATTAAGCCAGCGCGGGACGTTTGGCGCAGCGTGAAAAACCTTCGCCGATAGCCCACAAGCCGACACCGACGCAGCCGCCGACGGGGCCGCCCAGCGCCGTGCCGATCGCTGCGGAACCGACCAAGCCGACTCCCGCACCAGCCTTCTCTGCTGTTTTGGAATCGACGCCATGCTGGGAAAGAATGACTTCGGTGCCCAACTGAGCCGCATCAGCGACCAGCAGCGCGGGGCTGGCCGAACGCAACAGCGTTTTGCCGCTGAGCGTCACAACGGTCTTGGTCAACATGCGGGCCATCAACTTACTGCCACCAGCGGCCATGCGTCGCTCGATGCTGCGGACTTGTGAGCTGTGTGCGAGCCCCGATTTGCACCAACTGGCAAAGTGTTCGCAATTGCGATAACAGAGGTTGTATCCCGGTTCACCCAATCGCGAAGCGGCACGCTCGACTACCAAGTCGGGCTCGTCACAGGTATCCCACAAACGAAAATGCAACCTGCGGCCTAGCACGAAATCATCCAGCGGCACTTGGCAAATCTTGCCGCTGGCACGGCTGAGATGCACCACGCTGCCATCGCCGAAGTCGATGCCGTGGTGCGTGTAAATGCCGTGAGAAACGAAAATATGATCCGCTCGTGCCATCTTTCCCAAATCCCCCGCCGCGACAGATCGAAACCGCTGGTCTTCATCATTGACGCAGCTGATTGGCCGGTCAAGCAATAAATCGGCATTGCGTTTTTAATCCGCGACGAAGCGATGGATTGAATCGCCATGAGCGATGTCGAAACGTGCCCGCTAGAAGGTTACATTAAACGCTTCTTCGAGGTATTTGACGGACACCTTTTGGCGAGGCGATTTTCATGTCAGCTTCAGAAACCCATCCACCGGCCGCCGCAGACAACTCGCCCGAACGAGACGAAGCGATTCAATCGCCTCACGATCGACTAGTGACTCTCACGCTGCAAAAAATCGATGCGGCCCGAGATCTGATCGCAAACCATTTGCCCGGCGAAGTGGTCGAACATTTGAAACTCGATACGCTGGCGCCGGTCGATACCAGCTTGATTGATCACAACTTGCGACGCCGATTCGCTGATCGGCTTTTTTCGGTCGAAGTGACCGAGGAAACAGTCAATCGTTTTTCAATGCGGAATAAGTACGTTTACGTGCTGATCCTGATTGACCACAAGAGTACCGACGATTCGCGAGTCTTGATTCAGATGCTCGGCTACATGGTTCGCATCTGGGAGAACGCGTTGGCCAACAACCAGCCACTGGTCCCGATTCTGCCTTGGGTGCTCTACAACGGCGTAGGGCCTTGGAGGGCGGCGCGTAGTTTGGCCGATTTGATTCCAGTTCCTGAGAGCTGGAAACGCTATATCCCCGCGCTAGAATTGCTGATTTTGGATATTGGCAGGATGGACGATGGCGCAATGGTGGGCGAACCGATTTTGCACGCTGCGCTTAAGCTGTTAAAATATGGCAGGCAAGCCGATTTAGAGGCTATCCTACGGTCGATTTTTGAAATGCTCGCTCAGTCGCTGAGCGGTCAACAGGCTCGAAACTTGCTTGATACGATCAGGATTTATGTGATGTCAGTGAATCCAATTCTCGGTGAAGAAAAAATGAGTGAACTGGCGACGGAGTTTTGGCCGGTTCAACCCGAACCCGGTTCAGTTGCTGACCAGCTGATAAAGAAGGGTGAGGCACGTGGGGAGAAACGCGGTGAAAAACGTGGGGAGAAACGAGGAGAGGCACGTGGTCAAGCTCGTGAAAAGAGGAACACGATTCGGATCCTGCAATCGATCCTGAGCATCCCTCAGTCGACCGACACAGAACTGAGCGATAAAAAACTCGAGGAGTTACAGGTAATGATTGAGCAGCTTCAGCAGATGATCATCAATCGCCCCAGCTGACACTTGCTTGATACGATCAGGATTTATGTGATGTCAGTGAATCCAATTCTCGGTGAAGAAAAAATGAGTGAACTGGCGACGGAGTTCTGGCCGGTTCAACCCGAACCCGGTTCAGTTGCTGACCAGCTGATAAAGAAGGGTGGGGCACGTGGGGAGGCACGTGGTCAAGCCCGAGAAAAGAGGAACACGATTCGTATCCTGCAATCGATCCTGAGCATCCCGCAGTCGACCGACCAAGAACTGAGTGACAAGAAACTCGAGGAGTTACAGTTAATGATTGAGCAGCTTCAGCGGATGATCATGAATCAACCTAGCTGAGGATATTGCCGCGACGCGTCATCAACGTCGCGGTTCGGATAGGCTCTTAGCGTCTTTAAAGCGTCGGGCCGACGGTCCAGGGCACGAACTCGTTGTCGCCCATACCGAGCAATTCGCTCGCCGTCTTTTGCCCGCTGGCAACCCGCAGTGCGAACTCGAAAAACTGGTCGCCAACTTCCTGAACACTTTGACCTTCGATGATTTCCCCGGCGTTCAGATCCATATCTTCGCGCATGCGATGGAACAATAACGAATTGCTGGCGATCTTGATTGACGGCGTCGGTTTACACCCATAACAACTGCCACGTCCGGTCGTGAACATGACCAAGTTCGCTCCTCCAGCGACTTTCCCGGTAATACTGGCCGGGTCAAAACCGGGACTGTCCATCACGCCCAGCCCTGGTGTGTCGATCGGCTCGGCGTAGTGATAAACCGCTTCGAGCGCCGTACTGCCGCTTTTGGAAACCGCACCGAGCGACTTTTCAGTGATCGTTGTCAAACCGCCCGCTTTGTTTCCCATCGATGGGTTGTTATCAATCGTGCCACCGTACATGGCGACGTATTGCTTCCACCAATCGATCCGCTCCAGCAATCGATTAGCGACCGAAACGTTACGACTTCGCTGGACCAACAAATGCTCGGCCCCATACAGTTCGGTCGTCTCGGACAAGACCGCTCGACCGCCACAGGCGACAATCCGATCGGCAACAATGCCGACAGCAGGATTTGCGGTGATGCCCGAATATCCATCGGATCCGCCGCATTCCAGCGCGAGCGTCAGATGGGATGCGTCGACCGTTGTGCGGGTCGCCAAATTGGCTTGGTCAAGCAACGTTTCGACCCACCGCTCTGCCTTTTCGATCGTCGCCCGCGTGCCGCCCATTTGTTGCATCGTCATCACCGGAGTCGCTCCGGGACGCAGCAGCGGTCGGTCGTCCAGCGTTGTGATCGGTACAACTTGGTGCGCTTCGGCCAAATAATCGGATGTCGTTTGTTCGCACCCCAGGCCGAGCACCAGCGAAGCGCCGACGTTAGGATGCCGCACATAACCGGCCAGCGTTCGGCCAAGCATTTCATGTTTCAGCGAACCGTATGCGATCGCACATCCGGTCGTGTGAGTCGCTGCGAAGACGCCGTCGACGTTGGGCCAGCGTTTCATGCGCTGGGCATCGAACTTGGCGACGACCATTTTGCAAACCGACGCACTGCAGTTGACGGTTGAAACCAGGCAGACGTAATTGCGGGTGCCAACGCGACCATCGGCGCGGACAAACCCTTCGAACGATCGCTTCATCGGCGCCGGTGGCGGTGGAGGCGAAGTGCTGTGGGCGATGCTTTCGCTGCGATGATCTTCGCCCAGATTATGAGAATGAACGTGCTGGCCGATCGCAATTTCACAAATTGCTTTGCCGATCCGCTGGCCATACTTCAACACCGACTGCCCGCTTGCCACATCGCGAACGGCTAACTTGTGACCCGGCGGAATCGCTTGGGAAGTCGTCACCGTCGTACCAGCGATGTCCAGCGACTGCCCGGCAGCAATCGCGACGATGGCAATCGCGACATTGTCCGACGGATGAAGCAGAATGGCGGAAGGTGAGTTCGGCATAGCGAAAAGTGGACAGAACCCATGGGCCTACGACGCGACTCTGTGGCGATCTTTATGAATAAAGCTGGATCGCTTTGATGATGTCGTCCAGTTCATTCGGCACCGCGATCGCTCGGTTGGCAAAGCTCGCCTTGGTGACTCCACGACTGCCCAAGACTTTATTGAACAAGTCTTGATCGGTCGTGTGGTAAGCGACCGTCGCAGTCGGATCCTTCAACTCGTGGCCCGTCAGGATGCAGACAACTCGGTCGCTCGGCGCGATCACGCCTTCGCGGCGAAGCAATTTCGCTCCCGCAACACTCGCAGCCGATGCCGGTTCACACCCGAAACCGCCCGCACCGACTTTCGCCTTGGCGTCCAAAATCTCTTGATCATTGACTTGACGAACAACCCCGTCCATAAAGTCCAAAGCTCGCAAGCACTTCTTCAAATTCACAGGGCGATTGATTTCGATGGCGCTGGCGATCGTATCGGCTTTCAAACCTTCGCGGTCCATTTTGTCGTTGTACTCGCGGATCGGGTCCATGTTGATATTGCCACCGTTCCAGCGAACGCCGCGACGTTCATAAAGCTCATAAGCGGTGTCTGCACCGCCAGCATTAATTACGGCCAAACGCGGTACACGATCGATCAATCCGTGTTGCTTCAGTTCGATAAACGCCTTGCCGAACGCGCTGCTATTGCCAAGGTTTCCACCCGGCACAACGATCCAATCGGGCACTTCCCACTGCAACGCTTCCAACACGCGGTACATCACCGTTTTTTGGCCTTCCAAACGAAACGGGTTGACGCTGTTGACTAGATAAATCCCCAGTTGCTTCGCAACCTGCTGGACCCGCAACATCGCGTCGTCAAAGTCACCAGCGATCTGGACCGTCAACGCCCCGTAGTCGAGCGCTTGCGAAAGCTTGCCATAAGAAATCTTGCCGCTGCCAATAAAGATGACCGCCTTCATCAATCGCGTGGCGCTGCAGTAAAGCGCCAGCGACGCGCTCGTATTGCCGGTACTGGCACACGCCGCTCGTTTGGCGTCCATCATTCGGGCGTGCGTGAACGCGGCGCACATGCCGTTGTCTTTAAAGCTGCCCGAGGGGTTCATCCCTTCGTATTGAAGGTGCAATTTGCCGTTGTCCATACCGACGAACGACCCGACGGCATCGGTCTGCTGCAGCAGCGTTTGCCCTTCGCCGACCGTGACGATCTTGTCTTGCGGGGCGAACGGCAACAATTCGTGGAATCGCCAAACGCCGCTGAAGCGGATCGGATTGGTTCGCTGGGACCACATCGCCTCGAACTCATTGAGCCGTTTTGGCACAGCCAACCGGTCCCATTCGTACGCGATATCAAGCAAATCGCCGCAACGATCGCATGACGTCCGGATGCTGTGCGCCTCGTAAGTCGCTCCACACGCTGGGTTAATGCAGCGTTGGTAAGCGAGGTCAGTACGGGAAGCGTTGTGTTTTTCGGCCTGGCGCAACATGGTTTGGTCGCGGATAGTAGGGACAAATGGACAAATCGGATCGAACGGCATCGCAGCGGATGTGCAAGGATAGTTCCCCAGTTCCGCGTGCGCTGCCAAAAGTTTAGATCGGCCTTCGGGGCACGCAGACCAGAATGCAAATCTTTATTCAGCCTCCCGATTCTAACGAAAAAATCGACAATGTCTTGGGTTAACGATTGCGGCGATCGGGTAATCTGGTCTCAAATCAACGACGCGGGTAAAAAGTCGGCGAAACTCGCCAGCAGCGGATGGCTGAAAGTCCGGGAAAATCGCCTCTTGCCCATACTGCGACGGGTTTGAGCCCAATGCCGTGATTGCTTGGACTGTGCATAAACCGTCAAAAACTTTACGTTGCCAACTGATCGACCGCCGGACGTTGGACACCTTTGCCCAAGCGGTTGGAGCCCTTTATTTTAACAACGCACAACGCAAATCACCATTTCGTGGGCCAAACGTGACTGAACAAGCCGAATCCAGAGCTGTTGCAACGCGACCTGCAGACAGAGTGCCGCTTAGCCGCATCGTTGTGTTTATGTCGCTGGCGATATTTGGCGCGGTGGCAGACCTGTGGACAAAGCAAGCCGTATTTGCTTGGCGTGGTTTACCACAGCAAAGTGACATTTGGTGGTTGATCGACGGATATGTCGGGGTTGAAACCGCGGTCAACATCGGAGCGGTGTTCGGAATCGGGGCTGGCCAGGGAACCGTTTTCGCTGCGTTGTCGGTCGTCGCTGCCATCGGCATCGTCACTTGGCTGTTTTATTTTCGCGCCGCAACCCAGTGGTGGCTGACGATCGCGATGGGATGCGTGATGGGCGGCATTTTCGGCAACCTCTACGACCGTCTGGGTTTGTGGTGGCAGCCCGGATACCCCGAACCTTGGAAAAGTGGCGTGCGAGATTGGATTCTGTGGCAGGCGGGTGACGCCTACAAATGGCCCAACTTCAATATCGCCGACAGCCTGCTTGTCTGCGGCGCGGCGATGTTGCTGTGGCAATCGTTCTTTCCACCGGTAGACGAAACGGCAACCTCGGATGCCGATCCATCTTCGCCAGCGGTTGACGGGCAAGCTGACCCAAGCAAAGTTGCCAACCATTCACCTAAGTCGTCCTAAGCCACTCACTCGCAATAGCCATTAAGAAATGACCACACCACCCAATTCCTGGGCTGATTCGATCGGCAATTCCGACGTCGATTCGCATGGCGGCCGATTGACCGCAATGCTCGATTTAGCGATCGGTGCGGGCGAAGTGACGCTGAAATACTTTCGCACCGGCAGTTTGCAAGTGGAAGCCAAAGCGGACGATTCGCCAGTGACCATCGCTGACCGATCGGCCGAGCAATGGGCACGCGATGCGATCGCTCAGGCATTTCCGGATGACGCCGTCGTCGGCGAGGAGTTTTCGGATTCGGCCGGAACCAGCCGTTATCGCTGGATCATCGACCCAATCGATGGCACGAAGTCGTTCGTTTGTGGCGTCCCACTCTATTCGACGCTGCTTGCTCTGGAATGCGACGGCCAACCGCTTGGCGGCGTAATCCAGATTCCGGCGCTCGGTGAGACGATTGCTGCAGTCGTCGGCCGCGGTGCTTGGTATCGACCTCAGCCTGACGCAGCCTGGGAATTGGCGCGAGTGTCGCAGAAAAAGTCGCTCGAACAATCGGTCCTTCTGACCAGCCAATCCGACCTGTTCGCCCGTCGCGGCGCTGGGGATGCGTTCGCCGATTTGGAGCGATTGTGCTGGGTTTCGCGGACTTGGGGCGACGGTTACGGCTACATGCTGGTCGCCACGGGACGGGCCGAATTGATGGTCGATGCGATCTGCAACCCCTGGGATGTTGCCGCAATGTTGCCAATCATGAAAGAATCGGGAGGCCGGTTTAGCGATTGGCGTGGCAACGAAACGTGC
>DNWZ01000554.1:0-1426 GCA_003506095.1 Planctomycetaceae bacterium
CGTCGTCATAATTCCACTGAATGAGTGCCTGTTCAAATATGTATTTGGATACGCCTGTGTCGTCGTCGGTGAGTAGCACGGTGATCGGATAATGATCCGGCGGCAATGTTTCAGTTTCGCTTGGATATGAGCGTTGAAGCTTTTCTTGCGAGTTGACCAACGTTTCTTCTTCGTCGCCCCAGATTACTGACTGGGTAATCACATCGCGAATCCCTGGGTCGAAGTAGTTGACGTTCGTGATCGAAGCTAAACTAGTGCCGTCGGTGTTGGTGGTGAATGTGAGTTGGGGCCGTTCAACAAATGCGGGTGGGACATTGACTGCGGTTGCATGCAGTAGTTCTACGTCATGGCTATTGACGCCGACAAGCCTCACTGTGATATCGAAATTATCTCTTGGCGTGCCGTTTCCTGGGGTTCCGTCGTGGTTAACCGATGGGCCATCGTCTTCCAATTCGAAGGAGGCGTAGAAATACCAGAGAGAATGTAACAGTGAAATATCCAATTCACCTGGGTCGATACTGCCGTTGGAATTCAAATCAGCGTGAATAGTAAGTGTTGGCCATTGGGTGGGGGTTCCCCCATGAGTTTGGATGCGACCGGTGACCCAAAAGTGAGTGCCTTCAGGTATCTCTGCCGAACCCGCTGGGCCGGTAGCACCAATCTGCACGTCCTCGATCGTGAATGTCGCGGGTGTTGATGGGCCAGTTGGACCGTTGGGAGTGTTGGGACCGTCTGGGTTCGGCGGGTTGTTGGGGCCCGGCGGGTTGCAGTTTTCATCCGCTAGATAGCCATCTGATTGACAAACGGTTGGCCCCGTTGGTGATGTCGGACTTGTTGGTGATGTCGGGCCGGTGGGATTCGTGGGTGATGACGGAGTGCTGGGTGTCGTTGGGCTCGTTGGTGAAGTTGGACCGGTCGGTGACGAAGGTCCGGGCGGTGAGGTCGGATTGCTGGGGGTCGATGGGGTTGTTGGGGTGGACGGCCCGGTTGGCGATGTTGGCGCGGTTGGTGATGTTGGGTTGTTCGGTGTCGATGGATTGGTGGGTGAGGTTGGGCTGCTGGGGCCCGTTGGACTTGTTGGCGACGATGGGCCCGATGGCACTGTTGGCCCAGTCGGTGAACTTGGTCCGGTGGGTGACGAAGGGCCGCTGGGTGAGCTGGGGCCGGTTGGCGTGTCGGGATCGTCAGGTGACGATGGCCCCGATGGCGATGCTGGGCCGCTGGGTGAATCGGGACCGCAGTTCATCGCGTCAAGCTGTGCCTGGGCGTCGCTGATGCTGCTCAGTAGTGTCATCAGATAGCCGTACAGACCGGCGTAAGTATCCCAATAGTCAGGATGCGCCGGGTCAAGCGCCGCGATTTGGTCAGAGACAGTGTCGGCGATGCCTTGCATCGAATCGATCAAATCTCGCAGCGCTTCACACGC
>DNWZ01000554.1:1432-5457 GCA_003506095.1 Planctomycetaceae bacterium
AGCAGGCCGATCGAAGCGTCAACCTGCGAAGCTGACAAAGTGTCGTCTGGATTTTGCATGGCAGCGGTTTCCGTCTGCGCGATCCAACTGGCCAGGTTCTGCTGGTGCACAGCGGCGACCAACGTCATTGCTAAATCGGCATCAGCCGCGTCGATCTGATTGTCGCTGTTGAGGTCAGCCGCAGGCAGTGCAGCGGCGGGAGTCGATTGATGGATCGCGTTGACCACCCAAAGTGCGTCCAGCGGCGTTGTCAGCCCATCACCTGACAAATCAAATGCGCCCATCACTTGGGGGAGGTGTCGCCAGCGAGCACGACGCGATCAAGCAGTCTTTCCAGTTGCAACCGCCGAATGTTGCGACGCCGGGAATACGAACGCGAATGAGCAACCATGTCGACAGCCACTGATTGGGTAATTAGAAAACGACTAGTCGCGGGGAGCACCCGCAGGGCTGTATGATCATGGCTGCAAGAGTGGCGTGTCAAGCAAATTTTTCAAAATATTTTTCTCTAGTCAAAGCGATCAAACGACGCGGCAGCCGGGCTGCTGTTGGTTGGGAGTCGAAGATGCGAATTGCAATCATGGGCACTTATCGCTGCGGGTCGAGCGCCGTCGCAAAATCGATCTCGCAGCTCGGCGTTCATTTGGGAGCCCCATTTTTTGGTGACTACTTTGAATCCGATTCGCTGTCCGCACTGTTAAGGCAGTGGTGGAATGAGCCCGAGTTCCGCGAGACAGTCGCTCGCGATGAACGAATCACGCAATTACGACACTGGATTGAAGATTACGAAGAATCATTAGCCCCATTAGAAACCGACGGTATCTCAGCGTATACGAACGAAGAAAAAGAAACAGAAAAACAGTCGCACGATGGCAGCGAGATCGTTTGTGGTGCGAAGCATCCACTTTTATCGCTGAGTGCATCCGACATTGAAGCCGCATGGGGAAAAGGCGTTCGCTACATCTGGGTTCGGCGTGAACTCAAGGATACGATCGAATCACTCAAACGATTGAACTGGTGGCAAGACTGCGAGCGAATTCAGTCGGAGTTATATGAAGCTGCTGAGCGGTTTGTGCTTTCGCGTACAAACGACGGAACCACCTTCATCGTTGATTTCGATCAATTGCAAGCCGATCCGCTGGCGGTGATTGGCCGAGTATCTGATTTTTTAGGGCTACGGTCATCAAAAGAGAAAATCGAATCGGCGTGTCGCCACATTCGACGTTCGACATCTCAACGGACGGAGATTGCCGGAAATAGGCAACGCCCAACGTTCGTCGACCAAGTTCGTATCGCTGCGACGATGATATCTGGCAACAGCGAGTCAATGGTGAAGGACGCAATTGAAACGGTAATCGACTACGTTGATGAAGTCGTATTGATCGACACTGGGATCAGCGATGCGACCGAGCGATTGATATCGGAGGTTGCGGGCGATCGGTTACGAGTAACCAAGCGGGTTTGGGATAACGACTTTGCTGGTATGAGAAACGCCGCGCTTATCGAAGCGCAGGCCAGCGGATGCAATTGGTCGCTGACGATCGATACTGACGAACGTGTTAACTGGGGCGGCTGTGGTCCTGATCAACTGCGTCGTCGGCTGTTAGAAAGCGAAAAAGCGAAAACTTTTATGGTAGCGGCGCAAGACGGCAGCTATGCCAAAGAGCGGCTGATCCGTGTTCCGACTTCATTGCATTGGGCGGGGCGGACTCATGAGGCACTGATCGGCGCGGCTGCTGATGAGCGGCCGGTGTTGCCAGGAGTGACGTTTTGGGAATTACCAAAATCGACGTCGCAGATGGAACACAAGCTCAAACGCGATCTTACGATTCTGCGGGAGGAGGTTTGCGATAAACCCAATAACGCGAGGTGGTGGTACTTTTTAGGGCAAACACTGGCGGCGCTTGGTCAACACGAAGGAGCGGTCGAGGCCCTGGATCGCTGTGCGAACTTGCGGCAATGGAGCGAGCAGTCGGCGTGGGCATCGTTCATGGCGGCAAAAAGCTTGTCGGAGCTCGGGCGATTTGGTGAAGCGGTGGAACGATGCGGTATGGGACTAGCTTGTGATCCGGAGTATCCCGAATTGGCGTGGATGGCGGCGTGGTGCGAGTATCGCGCAGGACGATTGCGCAATGCGATCGCATGGTCGCAGATGTCGATCGCAATCGGTCATGCCGAGGGGACGTGCGAAGGTGCGGATCGCGTCGGTTTTCGCAACTTGGTCGGCTGGTATGAAGGCCCTCTAGACGTATTGAGGTTTGCGTTTCGTCGGCAAGGGAGAAACTCCGAAGCGGATCGTGTCGAATCGCGGTATCAAGTTGCTAAAGCAATCCGCATCAAAAAGTATGGGGCATGATCCGCTAGGCTTGGATGGTTGGTCGCGCCGACGTGACACGCCAGATTCAGTACCGGAGTCGCTATCGAGCGCCCCCAAAGGGATCGCGGCCAGGAGGATGTTCTTGTTTGATTCTTCTCGTTCGCTCTTCGGCTTCGCATGCTTCATCATCTTCCCAGCAGTAGCACGGACTTGCCCCTTGCCGACCTCCATCCATCCACCTTTTGAGCGTCGTTTCACGAGGACTGGGCATCGTGATGTCATTAATCGCCGATTGCCACGCCCGCCGCTCGGCCGGGACCTGGAACAGCACCGGATTGACGCGGAAGTGGTAGGTGACCTCGCCGCGAATCATGCGAATTAAATCGCTATGGTCGACCCGATTTCGTAGAAACGGAATCTCAGTCATTTTCAATTCGTAAGCATAATCGGGCAAGAACACGTCGGTGCCATCTAAAAAAACTCGCCGTTTCTCCCATTGAGTTAAAATGCTGTCAAGAAAATACGACTCCGCTCGGCCTGCGCACCTGAGTACATCAATCTCATCCTCGACCATCCTCAGCAGGTTCCGATCTGTTTCTGGACGCATAAAGCGTGTTCGCTGTATCCGCTGGAGTTCAAGTATCCGCCAAGTCGCGGTGGTCGGCTTCACTTCCGCTTGCAGTTCTCGCAAATAGTTCGGAAACGCATGGGCGATCGGCAGATAATTGAGCGAGTCTTTTCCGACGTCCTCGATGCGGCCAAAGCTCGGTGGATTGACGCCGGGCCTGGGCTTGAATTGAACAAAACTCAACTTCACCGGTTTATCCGATGGCGGCCAATTCTTCGCCTTGCCAACTTCAACAAAAAAGTGACTAAAGTCGTAAAAAACATTACGCTTCTTGTTGTAGTACACTTTTGTAGGCGGCGACTCCAACCAGTCAAATCCGCCTGCCTCAGTGAACTCGATTACATCGGGTCGGCGTTGCTGGGCGATGATTTTCCGCCTCGGGATCGCGTCGATCGAAAATGTGATATCGACCGAAGCTTTATCACGTAAGATCTGTTGAATTTGCTCGCGAGTGCTTACGCAAAAAACAAACGGGATTTTGCAACTGAATCCCGCTGGAACTTTTCTTAGCTCGGTTTGCCCCAGTGTTGGAAGTATCTGCTGGGTCTGAACACCGCCGATGGTAAAGGTAAGTTTGCCGCCTTCGGAGATCGGCAGAAACGCCTCTTGGTCGGACTGATTGGTTACGACAACGAAACCGAAAATGGGATCAGGAAAGCGGGGTTGTTCGTCATCGACGATGACTTCGATTTTGATGTGTTGACTGTCAAACGCGACTACACGTTGGGTCGAGACGAGGAGCGACAAAATGGCCAAGCAACAGCCGATGAAGATGCGTGCGTGGAACGACATTAGTCTTTCTCGCTCTCGGCGGGGACCGGTACCGGGACTGGGATTTTGACTTTTGCGTCCTCTTCTTCGTTCCAGCAAGGGCAAGGATTCGGGCCTTGCTTACCGCCATCGATCCATCGCTTGATACTCGCCTCGCGTGGACTTGGTAACGTTGTGTCGTTGATCAATGACTTCCAAATGTACCGGCGCACGTAGGACTGTTCTTCACTCCCCGGTGCATCGCTGCCCGCTTCCTTGAAGTCTGGATTATCGACTCGCACGTAAAGCCCAGGCACTTCGTCAATGAAC
>DNWZ01000587.1 GCA_003506095.1 Planctomycetaceae bacterium
AACAGGGCGTCGCAATTTCTGCGGTCACATTGCATGTCGGCATCGGAACGTTTCGCCCAATCACGGCGGATACGCTGGATGAACATCGCATGCACAGCGAATGGGGCGAACTGGCCGGGGCAACCTGCGAGGCGTTGACATCGGCGCGAGCCAAAGGTGGTCGAGTGGTCGCGGTCGGGTCGACTTCGGTTCGAGTTTTGGAAAGCGCTGCTTTGGCATCGGGCGGACAACTTGCACCTTGGTCTGGCCAGACCGATTTATTCATTCGCCCTGGACATCCATTCGCCGGTTGTGACGCGATCATGACTAATTTTCACCTGCCAAGAAGTTCATTGCTGGTCATGATGAGCGCATTTGCCAGCCGCGACCTGCTGATGAAAGCTTATCAAGAAGCGGTAAAAAACGATTACCGATTTTTCAGCTATGGCGATGCCATGTTGATCCACTAATGTTTTTCATACAACGAATTTTTAAAGTTTTATCTACATGCCCATCGACGAACAAATTTTGGTGATCCCCGAGTCCGTGCTCTTATCAATCGGCCAGATCGACGGGTTTTGCACCGATGTCGACCGCTTTTTAAGTCCGATACTTGCCAGCGACCAACTTTCCTTTCGGCCTCGTGGTGAAATGGAATCCGATCCGTCGTTCAAGCAATTAATTCCTTATATCATCCTGCGGCATGTTGATGCCGATGGTGTCACCCATGTGTTCACCTACACACGCGGCAGCGGTCAAGGGGAAAAACGTTTGCACGCCAAGCGTTCGATCGGAATCGGTGGTCATATAAGCGAAGAAGACGCGGCCGGCGGCAGCGATCCGTACCTGACCGGAATGCGACGCGAACTTGCCGAGGAAGTGGTCATCGATGCCAGCTATGTCGAACGACGAGTCGGTTTGATTTACGACCCGTCGACCGATGTGGGGCGAGTGCACTTGGGTGTCGTGCACGTGTTTGATTTGGAACAGCCGCTGGTCAGGCCGAACGAAGACGACATTTCCGAAACCGGATTTGTGCCGATTGATGATTTAAAGTTGCAGCGTGAATCGCTTGAGGTTTGGAGTCGATTGTGCTTGGATTCGCTGTTTTAGGATGCAAGCATCGCGCTGAATTGCCCAATGATTTACCTTGACCACCATGCGACCACACCTTGCGACCCGCGAGTCGTCGAGGTGATGCTGCCTTGGTTGACGACGCACTTTGGCAACCCGCACAGCCACACGCATGCGATGGGGCGTCAAGCGGCAGAGGCTTGTGATGCAGCGATCGCGTCGATCGCATCGGCGATCGGTGGCGATGAAGACGCGTTGATCGTAACCAGCGGCGCGACCGAAAGTAATAACCTGGCGATTGACGGCGTGATGCGCCACCCGCGTCAAAAACGTCGCCATATCATCACGGCCGCGACAGAGCATCCGGCGGTTCTGGATCCGATCGCACGCTTGGCTCGTGACGGGTTTCGCGTGACCATACTGCCGGTCAAACAGCAAGGCGATTCGGATTGTGGCCGGATCAACCTGCAACAACTCAGCGACACGATTGATGACGATACCGCTTTGGTGTCGATCATGTGGGCCAACAACGAAATCGGAACGATTGAATCGGTTCGCGAAATTGCCGAAATCGCTCACCAAGCTGGCGCACTGTTTCATACCGATGCGACTCAGGCACTTGGCCGACTGGATGTGAATGTTACAGAATCAGACATCGATCTACTGAGCGGATCGGCCCATAAATTTTATGGCCCCAAGGGAGTGGGATTCTTATATGGCGGTTCAAAGAAACGTCGCGTTCGATTGCGTCCCCTGGTCGAAGGCGGTGGCCAGCAGCGAGGACTACGCAGCGGAACGCTCAACACAGCCGGACTGGTCGGAATGTCTGCGGCGATTCAGCTTTGTGTTTCAGAAATGCACTCGACAGAGAACCGATTGTCGAAATTGCGAAACGATTTGTGGCAGCGTTTGGTTGCCGCCTTTCCGAACATCGAACTCAACGGTCCTGATTTAGAACGCGAGATGCGATTGGCAGGAAACTTAAATGTTTCGCTGGTCGATGTCGAAGGCGAATCGATCATGGCAACTGCTCGCGACTTGGCGATCAGCAGCGGTGCGGCGTGCAGCAGTGTCGACCCCCGGCCAAGTCATGTGTTGACCGCGATTGGGTTGAGCGAAAGCAGGGCACGACGCAGTTTGCGCTTTGGCCTCGGGCGCGGGACGACGCCCCAGCAGATCGAATCAGCGGTGAATATGTTGATCGCCGGACATCGAAAGTTGATCGACAGCGGCGGCTGAATCGGTTTTCGGCTTCGGGCCGCGTACTTTCACATAACCCGAAATCGCCACGATGATGGCCGAGAAGAGCACGAGCACACGGAGCCAAAAAACGCGGTTCTTGCGAATCGATTCCAATTTCGCACTTCTTCCGACCAGTGCAGCAGCCAAGAAAAACACCACAAAGGCCAACAGCATTTTGGTGCCGATCAACGCGTGGTAAAGCGCGTCGCCCTTGTGTGAATCGATCGCTCGGACGTAGTTGTAAAAACCGCTCAGCAGAAAAAGCGTCACGCCGATGTGGACAAATCGCTTCCATCGGTCGCGAATCGCGCTGGCCAGATCCGCATGCGATTCGTCGGACAATCGGTTCGCTGCGGGAATCAAAACGAACAGCGTAAAGACGCTGCCGCCGACGAGGGCGATCGCGGTTGAAACGTGAACGATTCGAGACAGGACGTCGATAAAGTGCACCGGGAAATCTCTGGGTTAGAACCAAACAGCATGGAAACGCGTTCAGGCGGCAAGCACAATTTACGAAATCACCGCCATTTTGTCTCTATCCGATGATCGAACTTCGATTCAACGCGTTTGGGCGCAAGCGGTAGGTTCTAACTGAGCCGCCAGTGCGATCAGAAGCCTAAAAGAGTGAATCAAGAGTTTACCGATCTTGGCCCAGCAAACTTTTAGACTAACCTCAATAAAAATCGGGTTGGCGATCGGCGAAGCGATCGATCACGTGGGCTCCTGGCGTGCGTTCAATCCGTTTGTTGCGTGCTTTGGCCAAATCAACTTCGGCGAACAACGCGACCGGTTGATCGTCTTTCGCCCGAGCTAGCTCGATGCCGTCGGGGCCACAGATGCTGCTCAGTCCACAGTACTTAAACCCTCGTTCGCTGCCGACGCGATTGGCGGCGACAAAATAGAGATGGTTTTCCATACTGCGGGCCGGCGGCACTATTTCCGCCGTCCGCGCCGCTGCGATCGGCCAATTTGTCGGCAGCGCGATGATATCCGCACCGTCCAGCCCCATACGACGCATCGGTTCGGGGAACGAGCAGTCGTAGCAAATCGCCAGACCGACGCGTGCCTGGCCAATCTGGTGGACGGCATAAGGTCGATCGCCACGGTCGACCCAGCGATCGACGCCCAGCATTGGCAAGTGCACTTTGCGATACGACGCGACGACGCCCGATGGTCCCACGACAGCTGACGCGTTGTACAGTTTGGTTGTGCCGCCGGCGGATTTCGACGATTCGAGAAAGCCCACTACTAGATGAAGGGTGCCGATTTCGCCGCAGCGACGGGCCAATGTCGCCCAGATTGGGTCAGTGATCTCGATGGCTTGTTCGATCGCTTCGGCGCGGTTTTCATATCCGTAGCCAGTCAGCATGCACTCCGGAAAAACCGCTAAATTGGCTCCCTGTGAAGCCACGACATCGATCCAGTCTCCAATCCGCTGCAAATTAGCGGTGATATCCGCAAACGTGACGTCGGTTTGTACGCAAGACAGCAACATGTTTTTTCCGTATGATCGCGTGAAATGAAGTTCGCATGTCGCCATGCTGCTTTAAAAAAGTGTCCGGTACCTGATCTGTTCGCATCAAAGCCCAAGAAGTTGACTCATGAGTGAACCGCAATATGACTACGATCTGTTTGTAATCGGAACCGGCCCCGGAGGCGAAGGGGCCGCGATGCAGGCGACCAAAGGCGGATTGAGAGTCGCCGTCGCCGAACTCTTTTCGCAAATCGGCGGCAGTTGCACTCACCGCGGTACGATCCCCAGTAAGGCGCTGCGGTACACGATTACCAGCACCGTCAAGGCGATGACCAATCCGACGATCCAGGCGATGGGCATTCATCTGAGCCCCACGATGGACGAATTGCGAAAGGGAAGTCAAACGATTATCAGTCGTCAAGTGAATATGCGACAATCGTTCTATGATCGCAACGGAGTGCCGGTGATTCGCGGAGCAGCAGCGTTCGTCGATCCGCACACGGTCACGATCAGCGGCGAAACGATCACTTCGAAAAGTTTTGTGCTCGCGCCCGGAACCCGCCCATTTCGCCCCGCAGGTGTCGACTTCAGCCATGCGCGGATCTTTGACAGCGATACGATTCTCGACCTGAAGGATCGCCCGTCATCGATCACCGTTTACGGCGCTGGCGTGATCGGCACCGAATACGCGTCGATGTTTCGCAACTTGGGCTGTAAAGTCAACTTGGTCAACACGCGTGACAAATTGTTGGAGTTTCTTGACGACGAAATTATCGACGCACTTTCGTATCACTTGCGTGATCAAGGCGTCATCATTCGACACAACGAAGAAATGGAATCGATTGAAGGGCAAAGCGACGGCGTGATTCTAACGCTCAAGAGTGGCAAGAAGCTGAAGTCCGATATCTTGTTGTGGGCCAATGGTCGCTCTGGCAACATCGAATCCTTGCATTTAGACAAAATCGACTTGCAAGCAAACTCGCGTGGCCTGTTGACCGTCAACGAACATTTCCAAACCAGCCAAGGGCACATCTATGCCGTCGGCGACGTGATCGGTTATCCATCGTTGGCCAGCGCCGCTTACACTCAAGGCCGAACGGCGGCGATGCACCTGCTGGGCGAAGCCGACGAAGGCCTCAGGTCTTATGATATTCCGACTGGTATTTATACCAGTCCAGAAATCAGTTCTGTCGGAAAAACAGAACGCGAATTGACTGCCGCGCGCGTCCCTTATGAAGTTGGCCAGGCACAGTTTCGCAGCTTGGCCCGTGCGCAAATCACGGGCAGCACGGTCGGTATGTTGAAACTGCTTTTCAATCGTGAAACGTTGGAAATCCTAGGCGTTCACTGCTTCGGTGCGAACGCTTCGGAAATCGTGCACATCGGCCAAGCGATCATGTGTCAACCAGGCGGTCACAATACGCTCAAGTACTTTATTGAAACCACATTCAATTATCCGACGATGGCCGAGGCTTATCGAGTGGCTGCGTTGAACGGTTACAATCGACTGTTCTAGGGGCTTTTTCAAAATGGGCCTTGTGTCCATTATCAATAAGGCACGCCAACCGCTTCACACAAAAACCTCATATAAGGTTTCGACCATTTGATTCGCTGAATAATCATGTCGCCCAAGTCAGTGTCGATCGCCTGCTGGTCCGTCAACGCAAAGACAGCAATAAAGTCTTTGCGCCGCAGGTCTTCGATCATCGGATGGTCTTTCGGGTAATCACGTGGCGAGGTCTTCAGCGATTCGCCCCAAAAAGTCGATTCGGCTCGCATCTGCTTGTCGTCGCGTGCCCGTTTCCATTGCGATTGCTTGGTGTCGATCGCCTCGCGAATCGCCGCCAGTGCAGTCGCCTCGGGACGAAAACAGCCTGCGGCGACCAGCGATTCACCGCCCGGTTGAATATGGATGTAGATCGAAGGCGAGTGGATGTCTTTGCCCGCGTCATGCCGAAGTTGAATGCCGACGTGAGTTTTGTAGGGAGTTTTGTTTTTTGAAAATCGCGTATCGCGATAGATCCGCAAGATCGATCCGCCGCTGCGTCGGGCGTCTGCGACCAGGAACGGTGCCACTTTGCGAAGCGGTTTTTCAAGCGATTGCACAAGGGTCACTGCCGGGGCCAGCACATTGTCGATGTAACGAGACTTGTGTTCGCCAAACCAATCGCGATCGTTGTTGGCTGCTAATTCGGTCAAGAAATCAAAAGTCGCCTGCGAGAATGCCATGATGTGAAGTTGTCGGGTGGTTTAATCGTTTTCGGGTCGGTACTTAATCTTCAGAAAATCTGTGCTTGGGGGTACAAAACCCCGCTCGTTTTTGTGCATAATCGTGTTTTGCGTTTGTCACGACGCACCTTCGATCGAACGCGACGATGTCGCTTCGGTACACTCCGCAACTTATCACTGTCCTACCGTTCTCCCCACCTCAGGATTCGAAATGAAACGTCTGAATCGTCGCCAGTTCACCTCACTGGCTGCCGCAAGTGCAGCGGCCACAGCGGTGGTCTCCAGTTCACGTCCAGCTCGTGCGATTGCCGCTAATGAAGTTTTGGGCGTTGCAATCGTCGGCGCCAATGGACGCGGTGGTGACCACATCAACGGTTTTCATGCCGACAAACGTACCGAAATCCGAGCGATTGTCGATGTCGATTCTGCCGTCGGAAACAAGCGAGCCGATCAAATCGAAAAGATGCAAGGCCGTCGGCCCGAAGTCTTTACCGACATGCGCAAGGCGTTTGAACTCGACTCAATCGATATCGTCAGTACCGCGACGCCGAACCACTGGCATGCCCTGTGCGGCTTGTGGGCCATGCAAGCGGGGAAAGATGTGTATATCGAGAAACCGATCAGTCACAACATCACCGAAGGTCGGATGTTGATCGAAGCGGCGAAGAAGTATGGCCGGATGTGCCAAACCGGTACTCAGTGCCGCAGCAGCGGTGCACTTCGTCCGGCGATGGAGTTCATCGCCGCCGGCGGTATCGGCGATTGCAATTTCGCTCGTGGCCTTTGTTACAAACGCCGTAAGTCGATCGGAGCCATCGGCGATTACCCTGTGCCGAAGAACGTCGATTTCGACATGTGGTCTGGCCCAGCCACGATGACCGATCCGAAAGTAACGCGTCAGCAGTTCCATTACGATTGGCACTGGCAACGTCATTACGGCAACGGCGACTTGGGCAACCAAGGGCCACACCAAACCGATATTGCACGATGGGGCCTCGGGTTGATGCGCCATCCCGAAACGATCCTCAGCTATGGCGGACGCCTGGGCTATCAAGCCGAACGCAAAGATCCGAACTATATAGACGCTGGCGACACGGCCAACACTTGCGTATCGATTTACGATTACGGCGATAAGTGCATCGTTTTTGAGACTCGCGGTCTGGGCGTTGATGATTCGGCGGACGAAGAAATCAATAAATTGTTCATGGCCACGCGCGGCAATAAAGTCGGTGTGATTTTCTACGGTTCCGATGGGTATGTCGTTCAAGAGAGCTATTCACGATGTTTGGTCGTTGATAAGGATTTCAACATCGTCAAAGAGTTCAAAGGTGGCCAGCCGCACTACGAGAACTTTATCGATGCTGTGATCAGTCGAAATGCTGCTGAATTGAATGCAGACGCGACCCAAGGGCACCTGTCGGCCGCGATCAGCCACCTTGGCAACATTTCGTATTATTTGAAAGAAGATAATCGAGTCAGCCCCAAGGAGCTGAGTGATGCTGTGGCCAAGGCGAGCAAGTTTGATGATAACCAGGCAACGTTGGAACGCACGCTGAAGCACTTGACTGACAACGGTGTCGATCTCGACAAGTATCCGGTATCGTTGGGCGCGATGTTGAAGTTTGACAATGAAACCGAAAAGTTTATCGACAACCCTGCTGCGGACCAGTTGTTGACGCGCGAGTATCGTCCCGGCTTCGAGCTGCCAAAAGTAACAGCGTAAGACGCAAACGCTGGCAAGTATCGAAATGCGAAACGCCACGAGACAAAACGTCTCGTGGCGTCATGGAATCGAATCTGGATGCGAGGCGACGCATCTAGGCGATCGAATATGCCCCAGTCGCGATGCCTCAAACAAGTTCCTGAATCGGTGTCGAGTCATCCAGTACAAACTGGGGGCGCCCCGTGGGGTCTGTCAGTACGGTACTGGCGGCATCGATTCCGAGGCGGTTGTAGACGGTTGCAAAGACTTCTTGAAAGGTCACAGGACGCGAAATCGCTTCGCCGCCCAGTCGGTCGGTTTCGCCAATGACGACGCCGCCACGAATCCCGCCACCGAACATCATTGCAGGACTGACCGCAGGCCAATGGTCACGACCGCCCGCTTTATTGATTCGAGGCGTTCGACCGAACTCGCCCCAGACCACAACCGTCACATCGTCCAGCATTCCGCGAGCGTCGAGATCGGTCAGCAAGGCATGTAGGGCGTGGTCGACAATGGGGACCAGGTCGCGCATTCGAGGAAAGTTTTGCGAGTGAGTATCGAAGTCACTGAATGAGACGCTGACGCACCTTACACCTGCCTCGACTAAACGCCGAGCGAGCAACAGTTTCTTACCAGAATTGCCGTCTTCGCTGGTATAAAAACGTTGCGAGTTGGCCGAAGTTGCGAGGGTATAGAGTTCTTGAATCTGGCGGGGTTCTTGGTCCAGGTCTAAAGCGGATGCCAAACGCCCTGAGGTTAAAATTTGGACCGCTTGTTGGCCAAACTGATCCATTGCATCCATCGAACCACCACGATCCAAATCGCGACGGAATCGGTCGACCTTGGCCAATAGTTTCATGCGATCATCAAGACGCTCCAGTGTAAGGCCGTCGCTTAGGGTGAGCTTTAAGGATTGACGTGAACCGAGTCTTGCCAATTCGTTTTGCATCCCCGGTTCCAACTGTCGTGTAAACCATTGGGAGATATCCGGTCGAAAGGGCAGATAAGTTGGACCGAGAAAACCGGGCCGAGCGCTGTCGCGAACCAGCGGTCTGCCTTGCATCAGGTCGACAAAGGATGGGGCTTGGTCTTGGGAAGATCCGAGCAGTTTTGAAATCACGCAGCCCACCGCCGGTCGGCCTCCGATCGAACGAAGGCTCGCGGCTTTGAACCCAGATTGGCACTGAAACGCGTCGTGTGCTCCGGCCGAACCGACCAGGGAACGAATGAAAGCGATTCGATCGGCCAACGCAGCGACCTTCGGCATCAGTTCCGAAACATGAAACCCCGATATCGCGGTCGCAATCGACTGAAGTTCGCCACGAATTTCCGCCGGGGCATTGGGCTTGGGATCGATCGTGTCATGCTGGGGTGCACCTCCGTCGAGGTGTATGTTGATCACCGATTTACCCGACGATGCCGCGCCGGTTGCCGCTTCTGCACGCAGCAAATCGAAAAGCGAAATGCCAAGCGTCCCAGTTCCACCAATCTTGATCACTTCTCGTCGTGAACGTTGGGTACCAGCAATCGGTTGGCAACGATTTGACATCACATCGTCCGCATGGGCAGGAGGGATAAGTTGCGCGTGGGATGGGGCGGGAGGCTCGTTATATCCGAGACTGTCGCATCTGTCCAATCTTTGGGCGATGTCCAATCGCCCGCTTTCTGGGCCTCGCTTACTGCTTTGCGGCGAATGTTCTGTTGAGCTGTTGAGCTGTTGAACTGTTGAACTGTTGAACTGTTGAACTGTTGAACTGCGCTCAGTCTTTCGCGGTCAGCTTGGCGATGATGTAGTCGGCGATTGAGGCGTGCTGGACGTTCGGTGCTCCGGGATAAACCAGCTCGCAGGCAACGCCGACTTCATTCATTCGCTCCTGCAGTTTGACCCCAAAATTGGCGGAATGTGTGGGGTCTTTTTGCTCTTGGCCGATCGCAGGTGGTGCGGAGAAAGCGAGATAGACGGGCGAATCATCGGGAGTGACCAAGGCATAGGGCGAATATTCGGCGATCCACTGGGTGATCTCGTCTCGTTTGGCCAAGAAGGCTTCAAAGTCTTGTGTGTATTTCTTTTCGCCGTCTTTAAAGATACCGAAAGCATGACTTCCGTAACGACTGTTGGGTGTCCACTCCTTCATTTGCTTTGGATCGAGCGTCGTTTGGGCTCCGTTGACCGCAGCGCATAAAAGTCTTGTCGATTCTCGAGCGATCGGATCGTCGCTATCACGGTCAGCTAAATCGTCGTGGAAGGCGAGCCAGAGGCTTGAGCAAGCGCCGGCCGAACCGCCTGATGCGGCGATACGTGTCTTATCAAGATTCCATTGCTGGGCTTTACTGCGAACAAACTGCAGCGCACGGGCGGCATCGTGAAGAGGTGCCTTCACCGGCGGCATGATCCCAGCGTCATACGCTTGTGAAACATACCGATAATTGATCGACACGACCGATATACCAGCTTCCAAATATGCGTTTAAGCTGCCTACCTTTTCCTTATCGCCTCCCATCCAGCCGCCGCCGTGAATGAAGAATAAAACGGGAGTTGGTTTGTCAGACTTGGCTTGCCAAAAGTCGAGCACTTGCCGGGCGTGTTCCCCGTACGCGACATTTGCTTCGGTGGGGGCGATTTGAGGAGCAACGGTCTTCTTGGCAGCATTCGCTTTGGGCTGCACCACTTTGGGTGCCTTGGGCGCTGCGACGTCCTGAGCGGCAACGTGGTGAGGTTTCGAGGCGATCGCGAGCAATCCCAATAGGACGGTTGCAAAAATGCGTTTCATGGTAGGCCTTGAAGTGAAGAAGAGCTTGGCGGGGAAAATCGGCCGCAGTGGATTGTACATGGAGGCATGCAACGAGCGTCAAACGTTTTGCTCGGGGTGGGCAAGTGCATCTGGTCAGCGATACGATTTGTACTTCAGACCTCCTTTGTCCGACCCTTCGCTTCCGTAGACACGCTTTCTCGAAAGGAACGCCCCACCCGTGGAGTCCGCCGATCGCTCAAACGCAGATTTTGGCCAAGCTGGGATGCGTCGCTGCCTTGCCGACGCGATCGTAGTCGCGGCCGGTCGTGGCCGACGTTTCGGTGGCGGTGAAAATAAGGTGCTCTTTGCGCTGCACGGTAAACCGATTTGGCAACATGCCGTCGAAGCGTTGCAGGGAAGCGGGCGGATCGGCCAGATCGTGATGGTGATTCGACCGGAGGACCGCGGACCGGTTCGTGAATTGGCCCACGCATTGAATATCCACTTAACCGATGGCGGTAACGAACGTTACGATAGCGTGCAGGCGGGGTTGGCCGCTTTGCAGCAATTGCCGCTACTGGCCAATCCATCGCACAGAACACGCTTGGTTGCGGTTCATGATGCGGCTAGGCCACTGGTATCCGCGACCGAAATTGGCGACGTGGTCGATGCTGCGGAGCGGACCGGTGCCGCAGTGCTTGCCACACCGATTCGCGGCACGCTCAAACGCCGAGACGATCTGGGAAACACAACGACCATCAACCGAAATGAACTTTGGGAAGCGCTGACGCCACAAGTCTTTCGCTTTGACATTATCGATTCCGCTTACCGCCGATGGCGTGGACGTCCGGTGACCGATGACGCCGAAATGGTCGAACGGAGCGGATTTCCCGTTACCCTGGTTCCCGGATCAGCCGAAAACCTCAAAATCACACGGGCCGAAGATTTGACCCTGGCCCATGCGATCCTTTCCCAACGCAATTCCTTCACCGCCGACAATTCATAATGACAACGACCGATCTGTTAAGCGAACTTCGCTGGCGAGGTTTGATTCACCAATGCACCGATGAGACTGGCCTTGGCAAATTGCTGTCGCAAGGGCGGCAAACGATCTACATCGGGTTTGATCCAACGGCCACCAGTCTGCACGTCGGCGGTTTGATGCAATTGATGATGCTGAGGCGTTTCCAGCGAGCCGGCCATCGACCGATCGCACTGGTCGGTGGCGCCACAGGCATGATCGGCGACCCAAGCGGCAAGAGCGAAGAGCGAAATCTGCTGAGCGCCGAAGATCTGCAGCGAAACGTCGATGGTGTCGCGTCACAAATGCGTCGTTTTTTAGACTTTGACGGCAGCGACGGAGCGTTGTTACTGAATAATTTCGATTGGATGAAATCTTATAGCTACTTGGAGTTTCTGCGCGACGTCGGCAAAAACTTTCCGATCGGCCAAATGATGGGCAAAGAATCGGTGCGGTCGCGATTGGAAAGCGAAGCGGGGCTGAGCTACACGGAGTTCAGTTATATGTTGTTGCAGGCATATGACTTTGTGCACTTGACGCGACAATTCGGTTGTCGCATCCAAGGCGGCGGCAGCGACCAATGGGGCAATATCACCGCGGGAATCGATCTGGGCCGCCGGATGATCGGCGAACAATTGTTCGGATTGACGGCTCCGCTGTTGACAACATCGGACGGCCGAAAAATGGGCAAAACCGAATCGGGCGCGATTTGGTTGGATCGAGATCGGACCAGTCCCTATGCTTTCTATCAATATTGGTTTCGTGTCGAAGATGCGGATGTGATGCGATGCATCGCTTTCTTGACCGAAATCGATCATGAAGAATATTTGAGCTTGAAGCAAGAAACCGAAGCGGATCCGGGAAAACGAACCGCACAGAAACGTTTGGCAGCCTGGATGACTCAGTTAGTGCATGGTGATGAAGGTCTTGCTGCGGCCAACCAAGCGAGCGAAATCCTTTTTGGGGGCGAGATCGATCGATTGACCGACCGTGATTTGACTGAAATTTTCGCAGATGTGCCCAGTTGTGACTTGCAACGTGAATCGCTGCGTGGCGAAGGGCTTTGGATTGTCGATGCGGTTCGCCAAGCCGGTTTAGCGGCTTCATCGGGTGAAGCCAGGCGGGCGATCCAGGAAGGTGGCGTTTATGTGAATAATCGTCGGGTCGGTGAAGTCGATCGAAAGTTATCAGAAACCGACTTGGCAAGCGAAACGGTCATGGTGCTTCGCAAAGGGAAGCGAAACTATGCCCTGCTGCGGTTTGCGGCGAAGTAGAATCCGATAGCCTCTAAGAATCTGTGCAACCTCGCGGATCAACATCGAGATGTATTTNNCTTGCGGTTTATCAGATTCTGTTAGCGATCGTTGTGTTGCTTGCTTGGCCGTCCGACGAGCGACTCGATTTGACCAGCAGCCCGCCATCGGCACGACGATTGGTCGATCTGTTTTTTCTCGGCCAATACGTCATCGCATCGTTGATGGCTCCCAGTTTTGCTGCCGGCGCCGTTACGGGCGAGAAAGAGCGAATGACGTTTGAAATGTTATTGGCCAGTCCGCTGCGACCCGGTGCTATTGTCATCGGCAAAATGGTCGCGTCGCTGACACATATTGGAATGTTGATCCTCGCATCGCTGCCAATCATTGTGCTCTGTTTACCGCTTGGCGGGGTTAGCCTGTTTGAGGTTTTGGCCGCATACTTAGGCTTGATCGTTTCGGTAATCCTGTTCGGAGCGATCGGTGTCGCATGCAGCAGCTATTTTTCGCGAACCAGTGCCTCGCTTGTGGTCAGTTATTTGATCATCCTGCCGCTCGTTATGGGCGGCGTCCTATTTTGGTCCAGCCTTGAAGGCAGCGGCGAACTGCGATTGAAGTTGATGTTGTTGGTCGTGCCCGCCTATGCAATTACCGCCGTCATCCTGTTGTGTGGCAACGCAGCCGGTCGAATGCTCTATCCGCCGGATATCGGCAGCGAAGGCAAGGAAGTGATCGATCCGGAATTGGAAAACCAACGGGCCGTCGGCTTAGTGATCCAACGCGACCAATTTCCCGATCGTTTGTTTGCGCCGCCGAAGAAGCAGGCCTTGATGGCGGATGGGGCCAATCCGGTTTATGACAAGGAGATTCATAGCGAGATCTTCAGTCAAGGGACGTTGATGCTGCGGTTGGTAATACAGATCAGCATGTTGCTGGCGATCCCATTGATGGCATGGTTGCTGTTTTATGATGTTCAGCGATGCGGATGGTTTGTCGTTTACGTGGTCGTTTTCAATATGTTGGTTGGCCCGGTGTTTTTGGCGGGCAGTATCAGTGGCGAACGCGAACGACAAACGCTTGACCTGTTGTTGACCAGCACCATCACGCCCTGGCAAATTTTATGGGGGAAATTGCTGGTCGGTTTCCGCATTTCGTTTGTGCTGACCTGCTTTCTGCTCTGGCCGCTGCTGCTAGCGGCAGGATTGGTCGACAGCTATTGGTCGAACTGGTTGTCTGTTTTTCTGATGTTCGCGATCGTGCTGTTGGTATGCATCACCAATGGCGTGATCGCGATGTTTTGTTCGGCGTTTTGCCGCAAGACTTCGGTTTCATTGATCACGACCTACACGCTGATCTTAGTCTTATACAGCTTGCCCGTCACTGTCGTTTCGCTGTTCAATATTCTGGGAATCAAAGTCGCTGCGACGCAGTGGCTGGGAGTAACAAGCCCGTTTTCAGCGATCTTTGCGTTGCCACTTGATGAGAACTTGACGCGATCCGGCGAAGTTGCGGCAAACATCGGTGATTTGCGATTGGTGGCTGCCTATTTCGCAGTCAGCACGATTCTGGTCGCACTGATGATGCTTGCCACCATTATAAGACTGCGAACAAAGGGTGCGTTGGTCGAATAGGCTCGCAATCCGTTCACGCCAGGTTGCTGGCCCTGGCGATGGAGTTTCTGTCAGTGCGAGGTCGACAACGTCGATGGATTATCGAATCGGTGAGTAATCCGTTGCGTTCATGAACCGCGACTTGACGCCGCCTTCGACGGTCAGTGATCCGCCAGCGGCTTTTTCCGAAGCGGTGCGTGCGGCGGTCCAGTTGGGATCGTCGCGGAAGGCACCGAAAGAAGCTTTCGCGGCGTCTTCGCTCTTGTGCGCCAGGATGTACAACAGAGTGTTGTCGGAACCTTCTTGACCTTCGATCAGCGACCAGTAAGCGACATTCGTCATGCCATGCTTTTCAAACAGCTTGACCGTGTGGTCGCGAAACCGTGAGTTCAGTGCGGCGAGGTTTCCGGGTGTCGTTGTGTAGGTGCGTAGTTCGAAGACACGATTGCCCGAAGCATCGGCTTGGATGGCTGGCGAATAATCCGTAGCTGTGAAAAACTTGGAAACAACCTTCGCGACCAGCTTTCCGTCAACTTCGCTTGCCTTATAAGCTTTCTGCCATTGGGGGTCTGCCATAAAGGCTTTCCACGATTGCTCACGCGCTTCGCGGCTTGGATAAGCGAGAAAGTAAATCAATTCACTTTCCGAATTCTCCACCGGTGTCCAATACCCGATATTCGTGATTCCATGTTTTTCGAACAATGCGGTCGTGTGGTCGCGGAAGCGCGAATGCAGAGCGTCGAGTTTTCCTGGGGCAGCGTAATAGATCCGCATTTCAAAGACTCGGGGGTCTGTGTCGGCGGCAAAGGATGGCGACGTAAGGCTCAACATAGCTCCAACGGCAAAGGCACAAAGAAAACGTGACATGGAAACGGCTCCGGGGTGGGAAAAGAAACGGGTTAAACTAAAAAAGCGAACGACTTCGATCCGGAATTGCTGCTGCGGTGTGGATTGACCAAACCGGCTTCAAAGAAAAAAGGCTTGCCATGCTGTGCTTTGAGTTTCCCGATACCACAAGTGACCGCATCGCAATCGGGCCTATCCTGATCACGATTCGCCAGCGGATAGGCATTAAGAAACTCGATCGGCAGCCACGGCTTGCAGGTCGCTTTGCACCATCATCTTAACCAGTTCGGGGAACTTTGTGGCGGGTGTCCACTGCAGCGTTTTTCGTGCATGGGAGGGGTCGCCCAGCAGTCGCTCGACATCGGTGGGCCGAAAGAACTTCGGATCGACCGCGACATATTGGCGATAATCAAGTCCGACCTGGCCGAATGCGACTTCCAGAAAATCTGCGACCGTGTGGTCTTGGCCGGTGGCGATGATGTAATCGTCGGCCTGGTCTTGTTGCAGCATTCGCCACATCGCATCGACATAATCGCCGGCGAATCCCCAGTCGCGGCGGGCTTGTAAATTGCCGAGCATCAACCGATCTTGCAGGCCGTGTTTGATTCTCGCCACCGAACGGGTGATCTTGCGAGTGACGAATGATTCGCCGCGGCGAGGTGATTCGTGGTTGTAACAGATCGCATTGCAGGCAAAGAAACCGAACGCTTCGCGATAGACTTTCACCATTTGCGTCGCGAAGGCTTTGGCGACGCCATAGGGCGTGACAGGGTTCAGCGAAGTGGATTCTGTTTGTGGCCAATGATCGGGGCGGCCAAAGATTTCGCTGCTGCTAGCATGCAAGAATCGCGGTTTGGGGTCGAGGTCTCGCAAGATTTCTAATAACCGCAAAGTGCCCATCGCGGTGAACTCGCACGTCGATTCAGGAATGTCAAAACTGGCGCCGACGTGTGTTTGACCGGCGAGGTGGTAAACCTCTTCGGGACGAATCTTTATTATCAGTCGGCGGACCGTCGTTATATCATCCAAATCGGCATAGTGAAGAAACAACCGTTGGCCATAAACCGACACATCGCCAGTCAGGTGGTCGAGTCGTTGGCGTACTGTATTGCTGGACCTGCGCACGAGTCCGTGGACGGTATAACCTTTTGACAAAAGCAGTTCGGTTAAATAGGAGCCGTCTTGGCCGGTAATGCCCGTGATCAGCGCTGAAGGCATGTCGTTTTCCTTTTTTTTTGCCTTGCCGGAAGAGGTTCAGACCCCTTTTAAAACATCGCCTAATGTAGCCGGCAGCGTTTTGATGGCAATCTGTCGTCGACGGGGTATTTGGGCTTGGCGTGGCGGGAAGTGTTATCGCAAAAACGGCATGAATGCTTTGATATCCAGCACGGTATCTTCGATGCTGCGACCAACGATTCGATTAAAATCGGCTGCGCGAGCCGCAGGCGTATAGGTTTCGAAGGGTGGGCGGGCGGCGGTATGATTCAACAGTGCGGCGAACTGAGCCGGCTTTCGCTCGGACAGAAAATGCATGACCAGCCACGAGATTGCATAGGCATCGGCGATCTCCGCCGGTGTTTGAAACATTTCGTCGCCGCTGATCAGTCGCCTGACGTCGGACGAAAGCGAGTGGGCACCGTCAGCGTAACGTGAGCGCAACAAAAGCATCGCTTCGGCGTTCAACCGCTCGTTCGTTCGCCCTGATTCTTTTCCGGATGCGTTTGACATCGCAGCCGGTTCGAACATCATCCCGAGCCCTTCGCTGATCCATTTGGGGGTTTCGTTCAACCGACTGTGAACGTTGCAATTGAACGCTGACTGATGCGCGGCTTCGTGCCGAATCACTGCGGCAGTCGATTCGTTCATACCACCGTCAAAGGTGTAAACGCGATTGCTGGATGTGACGTAAACCCCCGCGATATTGCCACCGGAAATCTGTTGACGATCAAGTTCCGCTTGAAGCGCGGCGCGGTCTGGCAAGACGACTGCGACCATGGGAAACCGGCCGCTGCGAACATCAACGCCTCGCAATCGCATCTGGTGGGTGAATTGGCGATGGAGATTTTCAAACATTTCGGGCCAATGCTTTCCGCGGCCTTTCGACTGGACGATCAAGAAATGTTTGGTGGCCACCACTTCCATTTTCGGGCCGAACTCGCGAGTCAATTTGGCCCGCATTGCGACGGCCGAATCGGGGGTGAATGGTGAGTTCAGCGTGCGAACGGTTGCTGGCGATGGCGGGGTTCGCAATTGGTGCAACTGGCCATCGGTCGCCAGCAGTAGGTACAAGTTGGATGCTTGGACCAATTGCAAACCGATCAACGTTTCTTTACCCGTGCTCAGTTCCACCACTTTGTGCGGTTGGGCGATTGCGATCGATGCGCAGGCACAGCCAGCCAGCCAGAGAGCGAACGTCAGAATCGGGCCAATGCGAGTCGTGCCTGCAGGCCCATTGATTTTGTGACAATCAGATACGGCTGAGAGGGTTTGCGACATAAGACCAGAGTGACTGGGGACAAGGCACCAAAGATTTGCCACAATCGTCTGCAAAGATTTCTTCGAAACGATCGCAGAATCGCAGCGGTAAATCCCGCCAATGGTGTGGCTACACTCTCAACGCTATGTCAAACGTTGAGCCGGTGCGGTGGCCAGCGTTCTGATAAAGAATTGCTCGGTCACTTATCCGTTAGGATCAGAACGATTGCAGCGATTCTGGCGCTTAAGTGGTCACCTTGAGGCGTCGGACCCGCTAAGCCCAGCGATCGTCGTCTTGGTCATCATCAGCATCATCATCGTCATCATCCTCAAATGCGATTTCAAAGTTGCGCACGTTGTCGTCATCACGGTATTCGACCGGCGCATCGCCTGAATCACCTTCGAATGGCACGCCGATACTTTCGTCCAGCCAGCGGCCGAGATCGATTTCTTGGCATCGGGCACTGCAGAAAGGTGGCGTGGGGGAGAGTTGAAGATAGAAGTCTCGTCCACACGTCGAGCATTTCATGGGTGTCAATTTCGGGGCGCCGTTGGATTCAGAAACCATGATTAAAACGTAGCGTGACGCGACGCGGTGAGTTCGAGTGAAGTAAAGAAGGGTCGGGAACGAGCTTAATCGACGTTCGCATCTTGCAGGCGTTGGCGCCAAAACTGGCGGGCCATTCGAACCGGTTCGATGAACCGAGCCAATTTGTCGGCGGGCAATTTTTTCAATTCATTTTCGCAATCGTTCAACCAGCCGCCGAAAAACTCGACAGCCTTGCGAGAAATCCGCGGTTGATTATCAAAATCGATGAACCAAGGCGCACTGATCGCGGCTCGGAAATGTTCGTCATGCTCGGTAACAACTCGGACCAGCACCCAACCGCTTTTGTCGATCTTCAATCCCGGAATTGTGCCGCCGGTTTTGGCAAACTCGTCCAACCGGGCGCTATAGAAGATTTCTCCATTATGAATCACCTCTAAGTACTCGACGGGGTCGCGAACGGCTAAATGCAATTCGACACTCATTTCAAGCGATTCGCCGGTACTGGCCTTAAATCGATGGCCAGGTGCGAAACCGCCAAGCGTTGGACGCAGCAATGGGCCATTGGTGATGATCGATCGACCGGCCCAAACGGCCTTATAATACTCCGCTTCGGAGGCGACCGGATTCAGGCGTCGGTCGTCGTCGAACTTGGGTGAACCGATCGCATAAGTTCGGTTATAGCCGATCGCTGCGGATGACCAGGCGGAATCGGGGTTGGTCAAGCGGGTACCGGTTCCGGCCAACGGTACCAGCGGTAAACCGGCTTCAAGAATTCGCCAATAGATCGATTGGGCATAGCGTCCGGTTCCCAACGCACCTGAGAAACCGATTTCGCTTGGCGGTCGCGAGTTACGAATCTTATGGATAGGAACGATCGGATTTCCTTCGCGCAGCCAGTCGCCCAGGATGAAAATACCATCCACTTTTTGCGATGCCAGAAGCAATGGTAATTCGATCGAGAAAGGATTTGCGATCGCAACACGACCTTGATCGGTCGATTCATCGGGTTGACCATCGTTTGCGATCATCGGTGGATAGGTCAATAAATCGCCCTCTGGTTTCGCGTTGGCTGAATGCCAGAACGGTCCCCATTTCGATTCGTCTTGGTTTAGTTCTTTGTCTGCCATCTGCAACTGCTCAACCGATCCTGTGCGCGGTGCTGGCGGGGGAGGGTCAAGAAGTGCGGCAACGTGCAAATCTTCCGTTGCCATTCGTAGACGCAGATTGGTGGTCGGAAAAAATGCGGCCATGTCGCCTGACAGATAACCCTCAGCTTGCATGTTGACCATCCGCGACAGGTCGACCACTTTTTCATCGACTGCGGACGGTTGGATTTCAAAGTTGCCTGTTATCACGCGGTATTCGGGGCCGCGAACCACTTTAAATCGATACGGATTGACGCTTAGGGGGAGTTCCAACTTTCCGGGCAGGGAAACACCTGGCCCCGATGGGATGGTTCGTCGAACGGCGGTGCGCCGACCGGTGTTGGTGTGCAACTCCAGTCGGGCGGGAACGCTTGCGCGATTCGAATCGTCTCGAGTAATCAACGTCAACGTACCATCTGCCGCAGACGCGACGGTTGATTCGACAGCCAGAACGGCGACAGCGACCCAAGCCCACAGGGCCATCGCTTTCCACAACGCAGGATCTGAAAAAGACATGTCCATCAACCGAGAATCGATCTGTGTCGGGCTGTTCAACAGTTTCATGTTGTAACCGAGACGGCGGTGAACACGCAGGCGGTTTCGTCTGCTGCGTGAAAGTGAAGTTTTGTGGGGGGGCGACTGGTTCGTCGTATGCAAACGGATATGAAATCGACGATCAGTCTGCCATGATAACAGTCGGTCGCTGTCTCGATCGCCACATCGTTCCGTAAACAAAACAGTTTCATCGAAATACAACCTTCCCGATGTCAGAAGACCTGTATCAAACGCTGGGCGTAACCCGTCAGTCCGACAAGGACGAAATTCAGAAGGCCTATCGCAATTTGGCCCGCAAGTATCACCCCGACATGAACCAAAACGACGAGAAATCTCGCGAGAAGTTCAAGCGGGTTCAGGAAGCATATGACGTTTTGAGCGATCCCGACAAGCGAGCGGCATATGACCGTTATGGTGCTGATTTTGAAAAGGTTCGCAGCAGCGGGTTCAATCCGGCGGCCGGTGCCGGCGGTGCGTCGTTCGAAGGGCTGGACCTGGAGCAGATTTTTGGCGGTGCTCGTGGCGGTGGTGGCGGATTTCAAAACGGTTTCAGCGACTTCTTTGAGCAGTTAATGGGCGCTGGGGCGGCACCCGGAGGGCGTGGCGGGGGCGGCGGACGAAGGACTCGCCAAGCGGCACCCACCGTGGGTGAAAACATCCGTCATGAATTGCGGATTCCCCTGAAAAAAGCGTTGACCGGCGGTCAGTACGAGTTTTATTTGCCGGCGGATGCGGGGCGTCAGAAAATCGCATTTTCGGTTCCTGCTGGGATCGAGTCGGGGTCGAAGATGCGGCTGCGAGGCAAGGGCTATGCGTCGCCAAGCGGCGGACCGGCAGGCGATCTTATTCTGGTGATTCATGTTGATGAACATCCATTGATTCGTCGCCAGGGAAAGAACCTGGTAATCACGTTGCCGGTCACGTTGAAGGAAGCGACTTTGGGGGCAAAAGTCGAGGTGCCGACGCCTAAGGGGACACTGACGATGACGGTTCCGCCGGGCAGCAGCGGTGGGCGTCGATTGCGGCTGAAGGGCCAGGGGGTCGATGACGGCAAGGGGCCGACGGGTGATATCTTGATCGAATTGCAGATTGCGTTGCCTGAAAAGATTGACGAGTCGGCAAAAGAGATGATTGAGCAGTTTGATGCGATGCATCCGCTGTCACCACGCAGCCAATTGAGTTGGTAGGCGGATTGAATTTTGAAGCAGCGGTTTTGAAAATCTGGCAAGCAAATTGACGGTAAACGTGAATCGATTCGGCAAACGCGACCGGGTGAAAAACGGCGATGATTTTACGCAAATCATTCGCGGCGGGGCGTTTGCGGCGGACGACATATTGGTCGTCAACGTTCGACGCCGGCTTGCGGGACCGGATCAGGCGTCTTCACGCATCGGGATCACGATTCCCAGAAAAACCGGTCCGGCCGTCGTACGAAATCGTTGGAAGCGATGGATTCGCGAGGCGTTTCGCACGCAACGAGCGCAAATTCCGGTCGGTTTGGAAATCATCGTCCGGCCCAAACGCGATGCGGCCGGCGGGTTTGATGCAATCGCACAGTCGTTGCCGGTGACGGTGCGTCGGGCGAGTCGGAAACTGAAAGACAATTGACCGAAAGAAAGTGTCTTGGCGAAACGATGGGACGAAAGTTCGCAATATTTTTGATCCGTTGTTACCAGGTGGGTATCAGTCCGATCCTGGGTCGATCCTGCCGGTTTTCGCCGTCCTGCAGCCATTATGCAATCGCGGTGATCCAACGCGATGGTTTTTTTGTCGGTGGATGGCGTGCGTTTCGACGGATTCTTCGTTGCCATCCGTTTAATCCGGGCGGATACGACCCGCCATAGCGGCAGAGCCGCCCAAACGCGTTCAAACTGCCTCGATTCGCTAAACCCTTTGGTTAGAATCTTCGTACACGTTTCACCGTTGGAACTGAACCACCGTTGAACGCGTCTAAACCGATCGAGCTAATCAGTCTGCTTTTTCCGTTGTGCAGTGACGTCCGAAAAACATTTGCAGATGTTTTGTTGATGTTCAGGGCGTCGGTTCAGGGGAATAGGCAAAAGGTATGGGTTGTGGCGATTTTTTTCTTTCCAGCACCCGTTTTGGGTCGAAACGGAAAGAAGGAAATAGGCGTGCGGCCTTTCAGGAAAACGTCTCTTCAAGTCGCCAGGTTGAAAATCGCGTGAAGTTAATGAACAAACAGACGTCAAAAGACGGAAATTGGTCACTTAAGGTCGAACGCAGTGGTAGGACGAGTTCGCGTGGCAGTTTAAAACGGCTTCATCAGGCGTTAGCAATGTTTTTGTCCAGCGCCGAGGAGACATCGCCGCGGCGAGGGCGGTTATTGCTGGAGCAGCTTGAAAGCCGCCAGATGATGGCTGGCGATGTCGACATGCTGTTTACAAGTTCATCGAGTGTCGGCGGATCGAGTTCGAATTCCCCGGCTCTGGTCGCGTCAACCAATGCCGAAGGCGAAGCGGCGCAGGACTTGGTCGCTTTTGCCAAGGCGTTGGCGGATGTGGGCGTAACGTATTATGGCGCCGCGTGGTGTCCGATTTGTACTCAGCAGAAGGAGTTGTTCCAGGATGGAGGCGATTTCCTGCCGTTTGTTGAGGTAACGCGGTCGGATCGATCATTGAATGCAGTGGGTACGGCCGCTGGGATTGAAGTTTTCCCGACGTGGGAGTTTCCTGACGGGACGCGGGCAACCGGGCTGCAGTCGTTGGCGACCTTGAGTCAACGAAGTGGCGTCGCGATTCCTCAGTCGGCCAATCCGAGTTTTGTGGCCATTGGCAACCAAAGCGTCGCGATCGGGTCGCCGTTGCATATTCCAGTCAATGCCTACAATCCTGCGGGTGGACCGATCACGGTGTCTGTTTCGGTCGCTAACCCCGCTTTGTTGGAAGCGGTGGTTCTGACCGGTAATCGCAGTCTCCGGATGAGCGTTGCTGGATACGGAGACATGGTATTTGAGCTGTTTGAAGACAAGGCACCTAGGCCGGCCGGTCGCGTTGCCCAACTGGCGCAGGATGGTTTTTATGATGGAATCATTTTCCATCGAATCATCGATAATTTTATGATTCAGGGTGGCGACCCCACGGGAACAGGTTCTGGCGGATCGCCGCTTGGGAACTTTGACGACCAATTTCATCCTGACCTGCAACACAACCGCTCGGGCGTCTTGTCTTTCGCCAAATCGAGCGATGACACGAATAATTCACAGTTCTTCATAACCGAAGGGCCGCAGCGAACGCTCGACTTCAACCACTCGGTGTTTGGCCAGTTAGTCGAAGGGGATAAAGTTCGCGAAGCGATCAGCGAGATTGGTGACGCTGCTGACAAGGGGACGAATGCGTCGGACAGGCCGTTAATCAATATCGTGATTGAATCTGCCACGGTCTTTAATGACACCGAAAACTCGGTCGTGATGCTCAAGGCGAGGGGAAACCAGACCGGCACGACCAATGTGACGTTTACGGCGACCAATGCGACCGGCCAAACGTTTACGCAAGTGGTTCCCGTTTCGGTTGTGGCGGACAGCGGTGTGGGCAGCAACTCAGCTCCGTTTTTAGCAGATATTACGAACCCTGCGCCGCGACCCAACACATCCCCAGCAACGCTGCAGTTATCCAGCACGGATGTCGAAGGCGATGCTGTGGAGTACTTCGTATCGACGACCAATGCGAGCGTGACTGCAGAGGTAAACGCGACGACGGGATTGGTTACTGTCACTCCGGTTGCCGGTTTTGTGGGCACCGCCAACGTGCTTGTCGGTGTGCGTCCTGCGGCGGGCGTTGTCGGCGCCTTGGCGAACCAAACCGATACTCAGTCGGTTCCATTCGTATTCACTGCTGCCGCATCAGCCGCGCCGACGGCTCCGACAAGTGTCGATTTGGCGGCAGCCAGCGACAGTGGGGCCAGCAATACGGACAACATCACGCGTTCGGGATCCTTGACGTTTAACATCGCGGGGGTACAGGCGGGCGCGGAAGTGATTTTATTCGCGGGTTCTGTCGAGGTCGGCCGTGGTATTTCCACCGGAACGACGGCTACCGTGACGACCAACAATATCGCCGCGTTGGGTGATGGGACCTATCAAATCACAGCACGCCAATCGACCGGCGGACAGGTCAGCAGCGCTTCGCAACCGCTTTCGATCACTTTCGATGCGACTCAGCCAGTCACCATTCAGAACTTCCCGACTGCTGCCAATGTCGGCATCCCGCTGAACGTGAACCTCAGTCATCCCGAAGAAGGCTCGGGTTTGACATACGGATTAACGGGCGCTCCCGCTGGTGCAACCATCAATCCGCAGACAGGTGTGATTTCGTGGACACCGACCACTGAGCAGATCGGGTCGCAGACCATGACGTTAACGTTGACCGATTTAGCCGGCAACATCCGCAGCCAAACCTTTACCGTTCCCGTCGCCGCAGCGCCGCAGGCTGGCACACGTCTGGAAATCGCGAACTTGGCTGGCGAGGTCGTCACTCAGGTGGATCCCAATCAGGAGTTCTTACTGCGTTTCTATGCACGCGATTTACGAAGCGTCAGCAGTCGCGATGGGATCTTTGCGGCGTTCGCGGACATCCTTTTCGACAGCACCCGAGTAGTGCCTGTCACTTCAACACCGATCCAATACGGCCCGGGTTTTGGGTCGCTGGTTAAATCGGGGACGTTTGGAACCGGTGTGATCGATGAACTTGGTGCGGTAACCGACAGCCTGGCAGCAACGAGTGCGAGTGAGGCGCTGATCGCGACCGTGCGAATGCGAGCCACTGGCACGGGTACGGTTACGTTTGTTAGCGAACCGGCGGATCTGAACGGCAATGACATTTTGTTGTTCAATCAGACCACAGCCGTCGCTGATTCGTTGGTCAGTTTTGGTCGTGTCGACCTCTTGATTGGGTCACGCTTCACCGCTGTGAATGATACGTTCACGGTGGTTCGCGGTAGTGCCGCGACTAACTTGAATGTTTTGGCTAACGACACATTCGCAACGGGTGTAACTGGAACTTTGACCTTGTCATTGCTAGGCACGCCATCGGCGGGTGGCACGGTTTCGATCCAGAACAACCAGGTTCGATACCAACCTGCGGCAACGTTTGTCGGTACGGAAACTTTCACCTACACCGCAACGGATAATACCGGCCTGGCACGCACGGCAACCGCTACGGTCACGGTTACGAGCACCGCTATTGTTCCGCCGACCGCGGTTAACGACACATTTACCGTCGTCGAAGATGCGCCCATCGCCACGTTCAACGTGCTGACAAACGACACGCCATCGGCGACTGGCGCAACGCTGACCATCACTGCGATCGGGACCAGCACGCGGGGATCGACGGTTGAAATTGTCTCCGGTGGCCAGGCGATTCGCTATCGTCCGGCTGCGAACTTCAACGGCACCGAAGCGATCACCTACACCGTGACCGATTCGGGTGGCGGTACCGCGACGGCGACGGTGACATTTAACGTAACGGCGGTTAACGATGCACCGCCGGCAGCGAATATCACACGTGACGTGTTTCGTGGCGACACGAATAAGATCGTCGCTTCCTTGGCAGATTATGGCACCAATGTCGACGGCACTGAAACCTTGACCGTGGCCATTGTCGGCACGCCGACCGGTGGTGGCACCTTCACCGTCGACGGAACGTCAATTCGCTACACACCACCAAACAGCACGTTTGTCGGAACCAGCACGGTCGATTATCGAACGACCGATCCAAGTGGACTGTCATCGACGGGAACACTAACCATCAACGTGCTCGATTCGTTGCCGACGCAACTGGCAGTCAACTTAAACGGCCCCAGTACAGTCAGGTTCGGTTCGGAGTTTGTGGCTACGCTCAGCGGAACCACTGCCGCAGGCCAGTCGGTTTCGAGAACGGTTTCTTTCTCGACGGTGAACGGTTCATTGCAGTTCGCTGACCTTCCTGCGGGTAATTACTCGGTCGAGGTTCCCGCGATCCCGTTTTTAACGGGAATGGACCAACCGCAAGTGATTGCATTCTCAGCCGCAGCAGCAGGGGGTGAAGTCAACCGAACGGTGAACGTTGGGCGGGTAAAAGCGATTTACAAACGCAACGAAGACTATTTCGAATCTTCTACACGCGACAAATTGTTTGCCGTGATTGAACCTGGCAGCGATTCTTTGGCCATCGTGGGAGCGGAAAAGACTTCACTGGTCTTGGCCCCGATTGTCAATCTAAACGAAAATGCATCAACGATCACCATTCGCGGAAATACATCGACCAACACCGCAACACAGGCCACGATTGCGTTCGATTCGTCTCGTGTACAGACACGCGGGGTGGCCAACGATATGCGTTTGGTGCGATTGAATCTCTCTGGCATGTCGTTCACCGCGCCGCCGGCCACCAGTTCGTTGTCATCAACAACGACGCCCGAAGGTGAATCCGCAGCATCAACAGCGGCGATCCCCGCAACCCAAATATCGTCGTTGGCCGCTCCGCCGATCGGGAGTGCCGAGGGTGAGGGTTTGTCGAGTTCTGTTAACAACAGCGGCGACATCTCTGAGTACTTCGAATCGCAGTTAAATCAGTCCCAAGCGGCTCAGCGTGATCGTGTTCTGTCGGATACGTCCGACCCGGTCTCCTTGTCCGCCATCCAGTCCGAAACGCTTCAAGGAAGCAGTGACGACGGCTTGCCACCGGCAGCGGTCGACGAGTTTTTGGCATCGTTTTGATAGTCGGCTGACCAGCTTTTCGGGGGCCTTGTCGTACTAGGTTTCTGCGGCGATGATTCGACGCATGAGCGACTACGACCCCGAAGAGCTGAAGCGGTTAATCAGCGAACATGCATTGAAGTTTGGCACCTTTACGCTTGCCAGCGGCAAAACAGCCAGCTATTACCTCGATTGCCGTCACTTGACGCTGCATCCTCGCGGCGCCAACGTGATCGCTGCGGGCATTCTTGAAAAGCTGATGCAAATGGACCGGTTGCCCGATGCCGTTGGCGGCATGGCCATTGGTGCTGATCCTATCACCGCCGCTGTGATCACGATCGGCGGCCAGCGTGGATTGCCGATCGTCGGCTTCATGGTTCGCAAAGAGCCCAAGGGGCATGGAACCGGCCGACAAGTGGAAGGACCGGTTCATGCCGGTCAAGAAGTGATCATCGTCGAAGACGTGATCACCAGTGGCGGCAGCGCACTGGCGGCGGTGAAGGCGGCTCGCGATTTCGGGTTGAACGTTCGCGGCGTGATCGGCATTATCGATCGACTAGCCGGCGGCCAAGCAGCGTTCGCGGCCGAAGGCGTCCCGCTGCAAACCCTGTTGACCGTCCGTGACTTCGGGATCGAAGCTTAGCCTTGCAGATTCAGAGAGCTGCTTAAGGTAGGGCGATCTTCGCTCCGATGCGGTGCAGGTTGTGCGCGATACGCATTGGGGGCCGGCGCTCGGGTCGAAGTGGTTTGCGTATTGACCGGTTCGCCGTGCTTTCCGAGCGAATTAGCGAACACATCCGGCGATCCGGAAGCGGATTGTGCACAGACCATCCGCCAAGTTTCGGCCTCGGTCTCGAGCACCAAACGCAATTCGTCGATCATCGAATAATCGCCGACCGTGATTGCTTTGTTCAGGTGCTGCAACAGAAAGACATACAGGTCTGCAACCTGTCTGGTAACCGGAATGTCGTCGCTGGCGACCCCTGAAAGCAATTCGTTTAAAACATCAAACAGGTGCAGACTCTGTTCGTCCCAAACGACTTTAGCGGTCGACGCTTTGATACGATCTGAAACGACCTGGCACAGCCCAATCCCCTTTTCGATCAGCATCAATCGCAAGCGTGCCGGCGGGGCAGATCGAACGAGTGATTCGAGATAGTTAGCATTGGAGGGAGCGCCGTAGTTCATAAGTTTGATGTCGTTGCGGGTTTGAAGAACGCGAAGCGGAACGACTTATTTATCGAGCGTTGGAATCGTTGCTGATGAACTGAATTCTGGAGATTGCGTTTTGGTTGGTTTGCAATTTTGCGATCGCTTCTTCAGCAGAGATGAACTGCTTCAGCAGGCGCAATCTTTCGCCATCGAGACGTCTTTGCAATGTTGCCGCTTGTTCATTGTTGCGAAGAATGCGTGTCGCCAGCGAAGCGCCGCGATTGATCAACAGGCTGCTGTTCACCCCTGCTAAGCGATCCGAAGCCTCTTTTATTCGGGCAACCATCCCCGTTCTTTCAGATGTAAAGAACGTTTTGGTGGCGTCGCTGTTGGATGACAAGCGATCGGTGAAACGCTTCTCGTCGAGTTGCATCTTGCCTTCGCCATCTAAGCTGACTCCCAGCTCACCAAAACTACGAATACTCCCTGCGCCTTGGATCTGCCCTGACATTAAACGCGAATAACTTGACTCGATCCGCAATGCTTCGGAGCTTCCGAACAGCAGTCCGGTGGCGCTGGGATCGCCGTTGAAAAACGTTAATTCATCCAGGCGTGAGACCAGTTTGTTGTACTGTTCGACAAATGCCTTCATGTTGCTGGTCGCGTCTTTACTGTCACGACCGACCGTGATCGAAACCGGGTCATCGGTAACTTCTTTAGCCGTCAGCGAGACGCCCGGAACGACGTCGGTAAATACGCCGTCGGTGGACCGCAGCTGAATCGAAGTTCCGCTTTGATTGGTAACCGACAGGATCGCATCTTGTCCTGTCACCGTAGTCGACACGCCCAAACCGGTTCCCGTGGAGCTGATCGACAACCGGCCAGCATCGCCACCCCGATTGCTGCGGAACGCTAACGAATAGGTCCCATCAGCGGCTTGAACCACCGCCGCAGTCGCAAGCGTCGATTGACTGTTGAATTTGCGAGCGATATCGGTCAGCGAATCGGTAGCCGCGACGGTNNACGCTTTGGCGGGCGGCAGAGCTGAGCGTTTGCAGCCTTCCCAAAGATCCTCGTGAGGTTGTTCTGGCGGCGCCGGTCAATCCCAAGTCGGATGCCGTTTGGCCTTCATCAACGTCGCTGATCTGCAGTTTCTGCGAACCGTTGCCGGTGTCAATGATTTGAATGCCATCGCCAGTGGCGTTGATCG
>DNWZ01000287.1 GCA_003506095.1 Planctomycetaceae bacterium
CGTCTCATCAACGTCTCATCAACGTTTCGTCCAGGTTCAACAACACGTTTGCAATCGTTGTCCAGGCGGCCATTTCGATTGCATCAGCGCCATCGGCAAGCGGTCCTAGCGGATCGGTGGCAAGCTTCATCGCCTGTTCGGGCTGCTTGCTCAATTCATCATAAGACTGCTGATAAAGTTCGACCAACCGATCGATCTCCTGGGTTTCCGCTGGTCTGGCTAAACAGAGCCGAAAACCATATTCCATTCGCTGGCGAAGATCGGTCGACGAACCTCCGACGATTCGCCGCGCCAGTCCCTGTGCAGCTTCCACAAACACCGGGTCGTTCAATGTCACCAACGCTTGCAACGGCGTATTGGATCGGCCACGTCGCAGCGTACAAACTTCGCGATTGGGGGCATCGAAAGTCGACATCGAAGGATATGGGTTGGATCGTCGCCATGTCGTATAGAGAGCTCGCCGATAACGATCCTCCCCAGCGCTAGTTTTCCAATCGATGCCGCTGCCGAATGCCGCACTCAGACCGGTGGACGGTTGAGGTGGGTTGACCGGTGGGCCATGCATCTTTTCGCTCATCAATCCGGCAACATACAAGGCTTGGTCGCGAATCGCTTCGGCGGCCAGGCGGAATCGTGGCCCTCGGGCCAACAAACGGTTGTCAGGATCGATTTCGTAAAGGTCTGGTGTAACGTGCGACGATTGCCTATAGGCCGCCGACATTACCAATTGTTTCACTAATGCTTTGGTATCCCAATCGAGCCGAATCAATTCGGTCGCTAACCAATCGAGCAACTCCGGATGGGAGGGCAATTCACCCTGCGAACCGAACTCCTCACTGGTCGCGACGATTCCCGTTCCGAACAATCGTTCCCAATAAAGATTCGCGATCACTCGCGGCGTTAACGGATTGTTTTCATCAATCAGCCACTTAGCCAGCGCCATGCGATCGGCGGGACCATCCGCGGGTAAAGGGTGAAAGATTTCGGGTGTGCCAGGCTGGACCTCATCACCAAGGCTCATAAAGTTTCCGCGGAGCTGGATCCGGGTCTTGCGGCGTTTTGTTTCGGCCACTTCACGCAGCACCGGCACCGTAATCGGTTTGATGTTTGCAAGATTTGTGGCGATCTCCGCAGCACGCTTTCGTTGGTTGGCCAGCGATGGCGTGATGCTCAAGAAATGATTGTCGATCGCTTTAACCTGAGCATCATTGCGCTGGTCAGTCGGCGCTGAAACAGCAGTCAATACTTCGGGCGGTGTCGACGCCCAAGGGATCACGCGGGCATCGGAGGTTGCCGACAACTGGAACCTGCCGACAGTGTGCCGAAGGTGCGGCGATTTCTGCTCGATGGTCAGATTCACCAAACCGCCGCTAGGGATTTCGCTCTCTGGCGACAGCACCAGCACCAATCGATGCGGCTTGCCGGCTTGTCCACCGACGGCCCAGCCGTGTGAGGACTTGGTTTTGTCAGTCATCGGTTGCAGCACCGACGAGGCGTCAAAGCCGGACTGGTTGTAGTCGGCGATCGCTCGTGAGAACTTCAGCGGTTGTGGGCCACCGGTTGCCAGTTCAACGCTCGGCTTGGGCGGTTCAGCAACCGTTTGCTCCCAAACCGTTTTTCGATCATCACTGAGTACTAAGATTCGAAAATCTTTTATCCTTTCTACCGTCCCCTCATCGGTTCGGTTCCAAACGACAATGCGATCGATCGCCTGCGGAGACTGCAAATCGAGTTCCCACCAGGGGTCATCGGATACTTCTGTATGAGTTGTCGACTTGGCGACCACATAACGACCGTCTGTATTGCCATCGATCGCAAGTTCCGCTGGTCCGTCGAATCCGGTTGAACTTTGTGTCGCTTTACCGAGTGTTGCAATGTTTTTATCGCCTGAACTAACTTCCACCTCGGCGAGCGAAAGCATTCGTTGTTTGCCGGGCAATTCGATCCGCACAAACCGTCCCGTGGGCGAAGCGGAATCGGGCGGTGTGATGGTCGCTGAAACCTGAGTGATCACGAAATTACCGCCGCTGTGACCAGGGCCGCCTGAGGGCAAAGATTCGTGGGGTAACGTTTCCAGTGAAATGGCGCGGGCATCCGAATGGATTGACGTTGTCACACGATAGATGTCGGTGTCGGCGGCTTTGGAAACCGATACGATTCCGCCGTCGACCACCATTTCATTGTTGCTGTCGTTTGAAACCGCTTGCACCGAAAGTGGCGACCAAGCCAAGTCGCGTGGAAAATTGTTGATCCACAGGTCTCGCTCTGCAACTAACTCCGGTGTGAATGTCGCCAGCGTCTGCTTTATCAGTTCAGCCTCGGCTTCTAATTGCGACTTCAGACTTTCTTGTTCCGCAGTGTAAACAGCGTGCAATGGCGATTCATCGCGACGATCGGCGTCTTCGGTGTTATTAAGGATCGCGAATACTTTGAAGTACTCCTCGTGTGTGATCGGGTCGTACTTATGCGAATGGCACTGGGCGCAGGCCATTGTGGTGCCCATCCAAACCGCGAGTGTTGTATTCACGCGATCGACCACCGCGGCATTGCGGAACTCCTCGTCGTCGGTCCCGCCTTCGCTGTTGGTCATCGTGTTGCGATGAAACGCGGTGGCGATCAACTGTTCGTCAGTCGGATTGGGCAGCAGATCACCGGCGAGTTGTTCGATCGTAAATTGGTCGAACGGTTTATTGTCGTTGATCGATTGAATCACGTAATCGCGATACAGCCAAATCGTGCGCATCGGATCATCAGCGTAACCGGCTGAATCGGCATAGCGTGCGAGGTCCAACCATAATCGCGCCCAATGTTCGCCATAAGATTTCTTGGCCATCAAACGATCGACCCATTTCTCATAGCTCGATGGATCAGGGTCTGAGACAAACTCGTCGACTTCCTCGATCGTCGGCGGGATGCCGGTCAGGTCGAGCGATAGCCTTCGAATCAAGGTGTAACGATCAGCAACTTCGCGGGGCGACAACCCTTCACGCTGCAGTCGCTGAAGAATGAAGTGGTCGATCGGGTTGAGCGGCCAGTGTGCCCCGTTGACCGGAGCGACTTCGGGAACGGTCGGGCGAGCTGGCGGAACGTAACTCCAGTGCTGGGCATAATTCGCGCCGCTGGCGATCCAGCGGCGCAGCAGATCGACTTCGGCCGGGGTCAGTGGCCTACCGCTGCCCGGCGGCGGCATCCGATCGCTGTCGTCGGTCGATGTCACGCGGTCCAGCAAGGTGCTGGCGTCGATGTCGCCCGGGGCAATCGCGACGTGCCCACCTAGGTCGGCCATCGCACCTTCGCGGGTGTCGACCCTCAGTCCGTCGATACCACCCTGGCGTTCGGCTTCATCCGGGCCGTGACAGAAAAAACACTGGTTCGAAAGGATCGGTTTGATGTCGCGATTGAAGTCGATTTCGTCAGCGGCGGTCGCCAACTGAAATCCGATCGAAACGATGAAAAGCGACGTGTAAAGCAGACGAATGGAGGGGGGAAACATGCGGAGGGAGTCCTCGATGGTGAAACATCCGAAAACCGGCATTGAGATTGCCGGCTCGATTGTACCAGAAAAGAGACGTTACCACCGCAAAAACTACCCCTAACTTGTCGGACAAAGTCGGAACGTAGGCATTGGCGTCATTGGGACGCGTTCTAACCGCGCTCGGGTTGGACGTTTTCAGGCTTTTCAGGACTTGTGCGTGGGATGTACCAGCAGGAATCATGGGCGATCATGCCGATGTGGCCGTAGTAGGTGCGTGCCTTGGGGGCGGCCAGAAGCACCAGGGACGTTTGCAGTCCTGCGGCGAGGTGCGTTTGTCGAATCAGTTCGCGACCGATCCCGCGTCGCTGGTAGGCTTCGTCAACCGCCAGGTCCGAAAGGTAGGTGCAATAAACGAAATCGGTAATCGCGCGCGAGACACCGACCAATCGCCCTGCATAGCGGGCGGTGACAATCACCGAAGCGTTTTCGAGCATCGATTGAATCAGCTCTGGACGATCGACTGGCCGTCGCTCGGCTAGGGTCGATCGATGCAAGACGTCAACGAACTCGGCTGACGTCAAGTGCGGTTCGATCGAGTATTTGAATAACATAATCAGCACATTAAAAGTGTAGACTCAGAGTCCGCTCGGGCTTCGTCATGCCCCGTTACTTAGGTTCGGTCCATCGCAATTCAATAACTTCGACTCGGTGTGGATCGATCATGGTTGGCAGCAAGGGATCGACGATGCCGCGGCGCGCGGCTTCCCTGAGGTCGATGTTTTCAGGGATGTTACAAGACTTTAGTAACACCAGTTGATCCGCATCGATCTTCTGGGCCAAAAGCGCGGCGATACTGTCGCTGGTCGCTTGCCAATCGCACGGCAAACAGTCACCACTGTCGCGATGATAAAACGCGTCGGGAAGGATCGCGAAGCGGCCTACGGCGGTTGTGGATTGGCGATGCGAGTTGAAAGATGCTTGCGATCCGATGATGGAGCAGTTGGGAACCAAGCTCGCCACGATCTCACCCGTGTGACGCAGCGCGGCAACACATTGCCAATGCAGCGAGACAGGGTCGAGGCCGTGGACCGCATCCAGTTGGCGAAAGGCATCGATCATCGCTCCGCCACCGACAATGAGATTCACTTGCGCGGCCGGTTGGCCTGCCAACCGCCGGTCCAGCCATTCTGCGATCGCCGGTCCAAGACCAGGCCTGGTCAACAGACTGCCGCCGACCTTGACGACCAGTTTGAAAACCTTTTCCTCATGCGGGCTCACCGCGCCGCACCTGCGGTTTGCAACTGCTGGCGTGATTTGACCAGCAGTTTTGCGCACGCCAGCGCCGGGCCGACTCGCGACAGTTCGGGGCCCAGGCGATCGGCCAACCGCTCGATGCGAATCGATGACGACCGGGCCAACGACGCCGAAAGAAAATACTCTGCGGTATGCCCCGAAAGAATCCAACGATTGCGATGCGACAGCGGTTGACTGGCAATCGCTGCGGTGATGATCGCCGATGCAGAATCGACCACTGATGAAGCGATCGCATGAGCGTCATTGAGTGTGATGCCCCGATGGTCCAGCCCGATCATGCGTGCCAAGCGATTGATGGCGGCGGCGATGGTTCGCGGCCCGCCATCGCTGGTCATGCGGTCCTCGGGCGACTCGTTGCACCACCCCAGAACAAGGGCACAATCGTCTGTCGTGGCGAACACTTCTCGCATCACGGGGACATTTTTGCCGCGAAATGGCAACTGGGAAACGAGCGCACAAACCGGCGTGCGACCGCCACCGATGTAGACCAATTCGCTGGCAACGAGTCGATCGAAATCGGTTTGCGATGGGGTGGAAACAATCGCCGGTGAGATGGGGATGATATCGGTCGTCGTGCTGCCAATGTCGATCAATAACGCCGGCGAGTCGATCTCTTGTGCCACCCAGTTTGCTAGTGCGTGCCAATTCGCTGAAGCGACTTGATCGGGGTCCGCCAGCACTTCGTCAATCGTTAAGAATCGACCGGCAACGCTGTAAAACACGACGTCGTTACAACCGACTTCCGCAGCCGCAACGACCGCTTGCTTGGCGATGTGCTTAACGCCAATTTGGCGATCGAAAAACGCGTCGGCCATCTCACCCGTCATCGTCACGGCCCAGCAATCGCTGGGGCCAAACGTTCGTGCGATTGCCACCAGCGATTCAGCCAGATCATGGGGGCGCTGCCACATCGGGAAGAAGATCGAATCGGATTGGCCCGAATCGGTGGCCGCTTTGATGTTCGCACCTCCGATATCAAAACCCAATACACCCGCAGCAAGGCGAGACCCTGTGTCAAACATTTTCAACCTGGTTTTCGCCGACCCAAACGTGGCCGTCGCGAGTCCAGCGAACTTCGTCAGCACCAGTCTTGCATTGCACCGGCCCGGTTTCCAGCCCGAGCAAACGCGCCCCGAGATTGCCCGCGATCATTTGGCGAAGTCCCACGTAGGACGTCGTCAAACGTGGATTGATTTCGATCACCACATCGCCGCCCGCATCCGAGCCCATGACCATGTCCAGGCCGATAAAACCGCGTGCGTTCGGCGGCATCGCAGCGATTGCACACTGCGCGAGCGCCGCAGCTCGCCGCTGGTAATCGTCCGGCAAAGGCCCGCAACCACCACGGTACTCGCAATTTTCAATCGAAATATCCTGCGACACCGCAGGCAGGACGATCAAGTTGCCGCCGTTGACAATCACAGAAACCGAGATCGGCATTCCAGGCACATAGCCCTGCACTAAATCGTTATCACAGGCCGAGTTCATTGCTGATTCCAAATCGTCGAACAGCGAAATCGATTCGGTCCCGCATCCGTCACGTGGCTTGACGATGAAACGTTCACACATTTTTAAACGCGTCGCCGAACGATGGTCGCTGGGCAGAAACGTCACCGGATGCGGAACTCCGGCCGACAAAAGAACCCGCGCGGTCTGCTGTTTGTCGCTGGCGACTCGCAAAAAGTCGCCCGAAGCAGCGATCACATCGACATTGGCAGCACGCAACATCCCCACCGCCTTGGCCAGAATGCCGTCTTTTTCCGGAGCGATCACGATTGCAGCGTCGCACCCCTGAGCCGCTTTGGCCCATTGAGCCCAAATTGATTCGTCGGGATTGAAGTCAAACGTCTCACAAACTGGCAAACGTGGGCCAAAGCGTCGGTCGATGGGAATACAGACCGACGCGACACGGGCCAAGTCCTCAGCCAACGCCGACAACATCGCGGCACCTTCGTGCCGCAACGAATCGCCGACCGTTTCAATTCGCTGGGTGCCGAATCCGCCACCACAGACGAACTCGCCAAGAAAGACCTTCATCACCGATACCTTTGCAAAACCGATTTCGATACCGACCCCTTAATTTGACAACTGAACTAACTGCACGCAACCTCACGGTGAGATTCATCGCAGCAAACAGCAAGCCAGTGGCCAAATCGACGCCCAAAAAACGGCAGACAGCGAATCAGAAAATCCCCAACTGGTCGCGAGCATCTTCCGTCATCATCTCTTGATTCCAGGGCGGGTCCATCACCACTTGAACATTCACCTGGTCGACCTCCGGAAAGGAGGACGCGGCGGCCTTCGTGCCAGCGACCAATTGCGGCCCCGCTGGGCACATCGGACTGGTCAACGTCATCTTCACATGAACATCATGGCGACCGTCTTCCTTCGGCTCGCCAATATTAACAACATACACCAACCCAAGATCAACAATGTTGATGTAAAGCTCGGGATCGATCACTTGCTTGAGTGCCTCTCGCACCTGGTCTTCGGTCAACGCCATGGAAGGTAAAAACTCCGGGAATATTCAAAAAATTGAGTCGTTTAGTCAAAAAAAGTCTGGCCGCTGGTGGCCAGTATCGAACAATCGCGTTAACGGGATCACCGATCCGCATCGCCTGAACCGGCCGCCGGAACGAATCGGCAGACCGGATCGCCATCAAGCAAACAGCTCGACAATCGAATCGGTTGCCCCAGTGCCTCGCTCAGCATCGCGGTTTCCAACTGACACATCGAACGATCCTCGGTCGCATCGCGAAGTGCCGGATACGGGCAAGCCTGCACATCCAAAACAGGCAGGCTGGCCACTGGTAACGCCTCAAAAACGATCTTCGTCGCGATCCGACGCTCAGCCAGTAAGTCGACCAAATGGCGCATCCGGTCGTCCAGCGCATTCGCCTGGCCATCGTCGCCTAGTTCAAATCGATCGGCGAATCGACGCCCGATCCGTTTGGCGACGCCACCCAACAACCGCGACCGCAGTTCGGAATCGTCTAATTCAAGAATCTCCTGCCACATCGCTTCGGCCAAATCGCTCGGGTCCGCTCCGGCACACCACCGACCGCGATCGGTCAATCGATACACAAACGATGGTCGCCCACGCCCACTGACCACCTTTTCGCGTTCGATCAGCCCGGCATCGAGCAGCCGTTCGATCCGCTGGCGAATCGCCGTAGCCGTTACACCGAGTTTCGATATCAGGTCGCCGATGCCTGTTTGCCCACCTTCGCAAAGCGCCTGCAGCAACTGAGAATCGACCCACCGCAGCGGTTCGCCGGTGCGATCTGACCGACCGATCGTGCCCACCGCGCCGGCAACTCCGTTCAACGAAACGCCAGCATTATCCGCGATTTCCGCTGGATCGGCGTTGTTCAGCGATTGATCGGCGAGCGACATGAAAACCAAAAAACAGATGGGGGATCGGCGACAGAAACGCGTTGTGTTCGTTGCAGTCTAGGCGCAAGGGCGATTTTTGACAACTGTCGTTGTTTTTATTCCAGCGGCTTGGCTTCTTTACCATGGCCTTCGAGCTGGGAAAAGAATCGCTTTGAACCGGATGACGCGCCACCGGATGACGATCCACCGGATGACGATCCACCGGATGACGATCCACCGGATGACGATCCTATGGGCGGTTGTTACCATCTTGAGGCACCGATTCTTGCTCCCTCTATCCCGGCCAACAGTTCGGCCTAACGCCCCCCTCACAGAAACCTGAACTCATTATGAAAGCGGTCGCGGTCACGCCTGGAACCCCCAACAGTGTTCATTTGCAACAAATTGCTGAACCGCGATTGGATCAAATCCCTGACGGCAAAGGGATAAAAGTCAAAACGTTGAAAGTCGGCGTCGATGCCACGGACCGTGAAATCAACGATGCGTTGTATGGAAACGCTCCCGAAGGTGACAACTACTTGGTGATTGGCCACGAATCGTTCGGCGTGGTCACAGAAGTCGGCAAAGAAGTACGCAGTGTCAGACCAGGCGACTACGTAACCGCGACGGTGCGACGGCCCGGCGGATCGATCTACGACATGATCGGTACGTACGACATGACCAGCGAAGAAGTTTACTACGAACGTGGCATCAACCTACGCCATGGTTTCTTGACCGAATCGTTCGTCGACCACGAGGAGTACATTGTCCGCGTACCCAAAGGTCTGAAGCACTTGCACGTGTTGATGGAACCGATGAGCTGTGCGGCCAAAGCGGTGCACCAAGCGTTCGAAGCCCAGCGCCGGATGCGAGTCTGGCGGCCTAAGGTGGCATATGTATTGGGTGCTGGCCAGATCGGTTTGTTGACCACGTTGGTGCTGCGACTGCGCGGCTTACAGGTTTACACGCTCGCCCGGGGCAAGGCGCCGAATCTGAAAAGCGAAATTGCCAATGGATATGAAGCGACCTATGTCAGCACCTCGGACACTCCGATGACCGAATTGGTCAAACAAACCGGCCGCCCCGATTTGATCGTCGACGCGACCGGCAGCAGCCAGCTGGCGTTTGACGCGATGACGGTCTTGGGCCACAACGGCGTTGTGGTTTGGACCAGCATCACCGGCGGGGCTCGCAAGATCGAAGTCCATTCCGACGTGATCAACATCCAGTGGGTGCTGGGCAACAAACTGCTGTTGGGCAGTGTGAATGCCAACCGCGAGCACTTTGAAATGGGGATTCGCGATTTGGCGATGGGTGAAATGATGTTCCCAGGCGTGACACAAAAGATCCTGACCTCTCCGGTCGACGGGTTAGAAAACTATAAAGAAATGATGCGTTTACTGGTCGAAGACCAAGACGCGTTGAAGGTTTTTGTCAACGTCAGCGACGAGTAATTTGCGTCAATGTCGTTGCGACCCGGCTTGGTCGCAACGATAATTGCGTGCTCCTTCCTTCCACTCTCCTCCAGGACCGCTCCGATGCCCCGCTCTTCATCAACCCGAACTACCCGTTTCAAGCGACTCGCCCGTTTCGTTTCACCCGTGATGCTGGGTGTTTGTTTTTCGTCACTTGGGATTCCTGCCGACGCGTCGGCCCAAGAATACCTCAACGGCATCAAGTGGGAAAAACCACCGATCGTCACTCCGGGTGCGACCAATTCCGACCCACCCTCGGACGCGATCGTGCTGTTTGGCGGCACTGATCTTTCGCAATGGCGTGGAGGCGATAAGTGGAAGGTCGAAGACGGCGTCGCCATCGTGGGCAAGGGTCAGATCACAACGGCCGAAGAGTTTGGTGATTGTCAATTGCACATCGAATGGTCCGCGCCGACCCCGCCCAAAGGTCAGGGGCAAGGCCGAGGCAACAGCGGCGTGTTCATGATGGGGCGATACGAATTGCAGGTGCTCGATTCTTATGACAACGAAACTTACTTTGATGGACAAGCGGGGGCGATCTATAAGCAAACACCGCCGGCAGCCAACGCAACTCGCCCACCAGGCGAGTGGAATGCCTATGACGTTTTCTGGACCGCGCCACGATTCGAAGAAGATGGCTCACTAAAGTCGCCTGCGTTTATCACCGTGATGCACAACGGCGTGCTGGTGCTGAACCACTTCGAACTGCTCGGCGATACCCCATTCAATCGCCCGCCAGAATACAAGGCTCATCCGCCCAAAGGCCCGATATCCTTACAAGATCATGGCAACCCGATGCGGTTTCGCAACATCTGGGTTCGTGAGTTCAAACCGGTGACCGGCGTTCAAGAACGCGAACCGTTTTTGCGCAAAGGCGACCAAGAGATTCCTTTGCCCAAGACATAACAACGAGCCCGCTTGATGAAAGACGCCTCGCATCCAGTCGCGTGGGGAAACGGTTTGATCCTTGTCGCTCTCGTGATTTTCGCAGAGCATCTATCAAGCGTAGTTTTCGCAGATGAGGTGCCCAAATCAGGCTCAGGGAAGTTTGACAGTGCGTCGGTCGCAACATTGGAAAATGCCTCCGTGACCGAGAGCAGCGGTTTGGCGTTTTCAAACCTTAGCAGCGATCTCCTTTGGACGCACAACGATTCAGGCGACAGCGCCCGCCTGTTTGCATTTGACCGAAATGGCAAAACGACCGGCGGTTGTGAATTGGCGGCAGTCGACGCGACCGACTTCGAAGACATGGCATCCTTCGTCCAAGACTCCGTTGCTAGACTTGTCGTCGCTGATGTTGGCGACAACGGTTCGGTGCGGCCGTTTGTAAGTCTTTATTTCTTTGACGAGCCTCCGCCCGACCAACAAACCACAGTGAAAGGTTGGACACGCATCGATGTGCGTTACGCGGATGGTCCGCGCGATTGCGAAGCGATCCTGGTCGACGTCCGGCGTGGCGTCGTAACGCTGATCACCAAATCGTTTTTGCCCGTCGCGTCGGTTTACGAATTGCCGCTACCAAAACGGGTGCGGCACAACGGCGATGCGACAGCCGCCGAGGCTCAAGTGCTGGCCAGAGTTGCCGCGCTGCCGATTCCGCTGGTGACCGCTGCGGATCATGATCCAGCAGCCGGCGACGTGATCCTAACCAATTACTTCCAAATGTTTCGCTATGCTGGCGATCAAAACGACAAAGCTTGGTGGCAATCAACGCCCACGGCAATCGATCTTCCGCGACTGAAACAGATCGAGGCTGTTGCGGTGGATCGCAATGGCGACGTTTGGGTAACATCGGAAGCGTCGCCAACGCCACTGGCAAAGATAAAAGGCGATCAACAATAAAACAGCCAGCCAAACCACAACCCATTTCAGGACCAAAATGGCATCACCAATCGCGCCGGGCAAATCGTCGATCGAAGTCGAACAGAAGTTTCGATTGCCCGAACCGGACGTTTTGTTAGCGAAATTGCTGGCCGCTGGGGCGACTGAGATCGCGATCGAGTACCACGCGGACACTTATTATCGCCACCCCTCGCGCGACTTTGCCCAGACCCGCGAGGCGCTGCGGATTCGCCGCATCACCCGATCAGTCACAGAGTCGTCATCGGCGACCAATGAATCGGCGCAATCGCCAGAAACGCGGGTTACCTACAAGGGCCCTTATTCGACGACCGGGGTGAAAGCTCGGCCAGAACTCGAGTGGCGACTCGATCCCTGTGACGAAGATGGCAGAAACATGCAGTCTTTGTTCGATTTCTTGGGCTTTGCGTCGGTAATGACGGTGCGAAAAACTCGCCGCTCTTTCACGCTGGCCCATCGTGACCGAGAGTTGATTGTTACAATCGACGACGCCGAAAGCTTGGGGACATTTGCCGAAGTCGAGACGATTGCGGCCGACGATCAGGAAATTGAGGCCTGCCGCGACCAGATCAGCGAATTAGCCGAGATGCTCGACTTGCGTTCGCCTGAGCAAAAAAGCTATTTGACGATGGCGATGGAGTTCGTTTCGGAAAACGTGTTGCCCAGTTGAAACGCTGGAAAGGACGCATTTTTGCCGATTCCGGTTAAACAGATTGTGCTGAATTTGACGGCGTGGTTTGCGGCCGGCTATACTCTCATCGCTCGGAAGATGTTCCGGTTCGATCCCTTTTTGTAGGTAAGTAGATGATGATTCGTAAGTTTTTAGTATCGGCTCTAGCCGTATTTGCAATCGCTGGCGTCACGGTATGGGCCGAGGACATCAAGCTCGATGGCGTAAAATGCCTCGTTGCTCCGCGCCCCGCGTCGGCTGACAAATCAGCTGAATACAAGGATGGAAAAGTTTTCTTCTGCTGCGGCAACTGTGCCGGCAAGTTTGCCGAAGATTCCGCTAAGTTTGCAACAACAGCTAACCTGCAACTCGTTGCGACCAAGCAGTACGAACAAAAGGCATGCCCGCTGAGCGGTGGCCCTTTGAACGCCGACACCGCCATCAAGGTTGGTGACGTAGAAGTCAAGTTCTGCTGCAACAATTGCAAGGGCAAGGTCGAGTCGACCGAAGGCAAGGCACAACTCGAATTGGTATTCAGCGAGAAGGCCTTCGAAAAGGCCGGTTTCGCCAAGGTTGCCACCAAGTAATTGCCAGCTTTTTTGGCTAGCATGAATCGCAAAATCTGCGAATCCCAAACGGGTGCGAAGCGATGTCGCTTCAGCATCCGTTTTTTTTCGACAAGCAGCTTTGAACCGTTTGACCCCATGTTGCACGAACAATCAACAAATGCAACGATTCGGATTCGGAACACCAGCAACGATTCACGTTGCAACTCGGCCGAGTGGTGGAATGGCAGACACAAGGGATTTAAAATCCCTCGGGGAGTAATCCCTGTGCGGGTTCGAGTCCCGCCTCGGCCATCCTAAGGGGAAAGCCACCCTCCGCCAGAAGAAGACAAATCGAGTCAAAGCCCGGGATTTCCTGGGCTTTCTTCATTTTCGGCCCCTTTGCTGTTGAGTCATCTAGGGACGATCCGAGACCCTTCGAGCCATCTTCG
>DNWZ01000694.1:0-6115 GCA_003506095.1 Planctomycetaceae bacterium
TGCCCGTCATGCCGGGACGAAACGCGCCATCGATGTTTTCTAATTCGATCAACGAAATGAACACGACTTTATCTTCGCGCAATTCGCCTGCGGGATAAATCTCTGTGATTGATTGATCGATTGTAGGTGTGCCTGAAGCGTCGACGCGAATCCTCGCTTTTGCATTTTCTTCCACCATTGAAATCTCATATTCGGGGATCGCGATTTCCACCATCACGTGGTCCAACGGTGCGATCTCNNAGCAAAACACGTCCCAGTTCAAGTGACGCGCCGATGGAGCGGCGTAGATCGCCGCTGACAATCACACCATCGATCGGGCTCGATACGGTCAATTGTTCGAGTCGGCGATCGATCAGATCGCGGCGACGCAGCAATTGTTGGTACTTCAATTGAGCTTGTTGGGCTTCCGCGATTCGGCCGGCCGCCAACGCGATATCCTTCTGTTTTGCTGATTGATAGATTTCCGCTTCCAAGGATTGGCGTTCCAATCGCAGCGGGCGGCCGTCAAGCTTCAGCAACGTTTGGCCTGCTTTGACCACATCGCCTGGATGCACCAACACATCCTCGATCANNCGATTCGCACATCGGCTTTGACGCGGTAAGGAGCGGGAAACAGCATCACTGCCATCAATATGGCAGCGAACGTTAACGCGATGACACGCCGATTGCCATTCAAGTAAGCCCATTTGGGAACGGCCCACGACGGTCGATTCCAAATGATTGACGCTAACGCCTCGGACCAACGATCAAAGTCAGCCGCAACGCGTGTGTCGATCGCTTGACCGGAAAGTTTTAATAAAATGCAATCATCACCCCGGTTGTTTAATTCGTGAGTGCGTCGCAACGCAACGATCAGATCGCCGTTGGCTAAGGTGGCCACGGATGAACCTGGGTCAATGCTTCCGGGGTTATTGTGAAGCTGATTGTTTTCATCTTCAGCGTTCGATGGCGAAGCGCCGTTATGGAACGTCAGCCATGTTTGCGAAAAATTACGAAACAGTTCGCTTTCCGGTCCTAGCCAACCCAAAGCAGGATCGATGAAACGCCTTAAGTTGCTGCGACCGATACCAGCTTGAATCGTAGCGGCAGGAAACTGACCAGCGAGTGTTTGAACGAAAGATTTGACAGCTTCCTTGCGAGTCCCGGAGGCAGAAGCCTTCATAAGCTTGGGGAAAAGATCGTCCGAGCGATCTTTTCTGGGCGGTGGTTGAGGCGTCGAATCTGGATGGAGCGCAGAGACCAGATCCTGAAGCGCATTCAGAGATTCGACAGACGCGCGCAGTGACGGAAAATCGCTTGGATCCGTTGGATTGCGGCCGAGCGATTCTTTGCGGTACATTTCGTTTGCGTCACCGTGGATGTGCCGAGGCACCATCGGTTCGCTGCTTTGCGGTTTCATGGATGAAACCTCAAAGTCTTTGCCTTTGTGATTGCAGGGTTAAAGCCGCCCTGGAGGGTCTGCCGTGTCATCGCAGAACGCCTCCATCGATCAAATTCAATCGGGCCGATTCGGGTACAGCAGGCAGTTGCCGCTGAGGTGATACGTCGCCTTGCGACGTGATAACCGGTAACGAAATCGGCAGTGGAATTTCGACCGGACTATTGACACGCCTAGGTGATGTCGGCTCGATCCCTTCTGCCAATAACAACGTTCCCATCGCTTTTTGCAGCTCGATCAAGCTCAAAAGATAATTGACATGGTTGGAAACGTAATCGTTTTCTGCGGTCGTTCGCAGTTCCAACTGTTCCAGCAAGTCTTCCAATACTAGCGCCGCATAGCGACCGTCGGTGCCCATGACTTCCCACCGCTGGCGGATCAGTTTCTCCTGTTGAACAGCTTCGAGTAAAACGCGAGCCTTGGTGTCGGATTGGCTCGATATCGCATTCAAATTGTGAACCGCTAAAGCGATTTCGGATGACGTCATCGCGATCGCTTCACGATACCGCTGGCCCATTTCCAGATACCGTTGATGCGATGACCGAAGCTTCGATTTGGCTGCACGATTGCCGTAAGGTCTTTCATAGACCAAACCGCCTGAAACCCCGGGGACATCCGTGAATTGGTCTACCAAAGATTGACCAATGTTGTTTTGGCCGTTTAACGCGGCGAGATATCCTGAAACGACCGCATCGAGCTGTGGCAATAATTCGTTGCGTGACACTTTGATCGCAAGTGCCGCCGACTCCAGTTCCATGGCCGCGGCGCGAACATCGGTGCGATGGTTCACGCCAGTCAAAATCGCGTCGCGTGGGTCAATCGCCAGCGGTGAACAAAATGGCATTCCGTTGGGGATCAGTTCCAATTTTGCCCCCGGTGTCAATGTCGGTGAATTGACCAATTGCATCAACAGTACCTGTTGGTTCCGAACCGTTCGTTGGGCATCGATGACCTGATCATTCAGCCTTGCGATACGGGTTCGGACCTTCGCTAGTTCCAGCGGGCCTGAGTCGAAATCTTGCCGCCCTTCGATAATCGCGGCGATCTCGTTCGCTCGATAAAGTGCATCTAGCCTCTGCAGCAGGTGGCAACGTGCTTCGTACAATTGCCAGAAAGCTCCCATCACGCCACCGACCTGCGTTTGAACTTCACGCAATAATTCTTGCCAAGTCAATCTTGAATCTATCCGTGCTTGCAAGAGCAAACGTTCATTGTAGAGCGTGCCGGAACCGGCGAGCAACGGTTTGGTAAGGCTTAGGCTGAGTCTTGCATTGCCCTGGTCTCGCGGGTCGAAAAACTGGCTGTTGCTGTTCAACAGTCCCGTTTGTTGTGAAAGATCGACCGCGGTACCTTTGCGAGTCGTCTTTACGATGCCCGCTCGATTGTTCCAAGATTCTTCGATCAATCGGTCGGGCCCACCGGTCGTAAGTGTATTGCCAACGGGATCGCCTGTGCGGCCGACTCGGCTTTCCAACAGCACGTTGGCATCAAATGCTGCGTCTTCTTGAATCACTTGTTCCATTGCAATGGCGGTACGATGCTTTACCGCGCCGATTCGCGGGTTGTAAATCAACGCATCCACCATGACGGTAGAGATATCAAACAAAACCCAGTCTGGCTCTGTTAAGAGGGTTTTGTGAGCGAACTCGTTCCACCACGAATTAGGAATCGCTTGGTTTTCATTGAGCATCTGTCGATAGGCGGATGCTTGATCCGAACCTGCGGCGAACTGAGATTCTTGAGCATGACACAATGGCAACAGCGAACGAGGGGAGGTAATCCCCAACGCCAGCAGCGTTGCCATCGATAGCATGATCAATCGGCCCATATTTCTATGCGGACTCCGAACCGTCGACCGAATTAACGGCGTGAGAAGTTTTGTTAGGGGGAATTCTGCAATTCGTGTGCAAAAATTCGCTGTCAAATAGCAATGAACGTTATTGTTCATCGTATTTAAGAAGGGTGGATTTCAAGTCGTTCGGGATGAAACACCCTGGTATCGATACCTGCCCGGTACCCTCAGTGCAAGAATTGCCACAATCGGAACAACCGAAACAATGCAAGGGGGCACTTCGACCCGCTCTAAAAAGAATCTTCAGATTTCAGACTTTAGTTCTTACGAAGCATCGCGATTTCAGCCCCCAGGGGCTGCGTTTTCACGCAAGCGCTAAGTCGGTTGCGAATATCGGGTTGCCAGCTTTTTCACGGCATCCGATACGGCTGTTCGAAAAGATTCGGGCGATACAACTTCCGCATCCGCGCCAAGTGATAAGACTTTTGGCAAAAGCTCGCGTGGGTGAGAGGCTGGGACAGTCAACATCACACCGCAATGCCCGGCCGAGGCCTCTTCGCCTTGTATCGGCTCGAGCAATTGATCTGAATGCCAGGGGTCCTCACGAACCCATGCCGCCGCCGATTCACCCAAACGTATGCGGACCAATACAGGGGAGTCGCCAGAAAAAATTCCGATCGAACGGCTCAGGTGTTCTGTGAGGTCGACGCTCGGATCGGGTTTGAACCATTTGTCCAGTGCGGTAGCGCGGGCAAAGCGGTCGAGTTTCCAATGCCGCAATCGTTCGGCGGGATCGGTGATTTCGGTCGCCGCAGCAACGACATAAATACTGCTCTGGTAAACCGCTAAGCCATAAGGTTCGATCTCGCGGATCGATTCGGATTTGCCCGTCGGCTTGTACTGGATTTCCAACACGCGATGTTCGGCGATTGCGCGGTTGATTGACCGCAACATACCCTCGTGCTTTTCATAAGTTTTGCCGAGAGTGCCGATTACATGAATCGATTTGCGATACTTTTGAAAATGTTCCCAAACGCCTTCTGGGACCGATTCGTGCAATTTGCTCCAGAACGACTCAATGCCTTGCCAATACTGAGTGCCCAGAAGCGGGAACAGCAGTTCTCTGCCGATTGATAGCGCGATCAATTCCGTCGACGAAACACTGATCTTATGGATACCACGTTCGACGCGGCCAAGCATGTAAACTTTGCCCCGCTCCAGCGTGTCGCTGCGGATATCGAGGCCCGCAGCTGTCAACGCTTCGACGTCACGACGCACTGTACGTTCGTGCAAATTGGTCAGCCCGAGGTCGCGGACTAACTCTTCCCTTAATTCCTCCAACGTCCGGCCGTAGCGAGACGCCTCGAGCAGTTGCATGATCTTGTGTTGACGAATCAACTGCTCATTGCGGGCCATGGGTGGAAGTCCGATTTCCGGGTTGAGGATTGGCAGTAAGGGCGAGAAGGGTGGAAGCTGTTTGCGTTAGGCCAGCTCATTCATGGTCCCGACTTGAGGCGGAATCAGAAACTTCCTAGATCTCGCATCCGCCACCGCAGCAACGTGGTGCTGCACAGGATTGTCCCATCGGCTGGGCACGTGATACGGGCAACCCGCCACCAGACCGAATGGAAGGTGTTGCCGGAATGCTCAGCAATTTCGTCAATTTATCATCGCCACAGGTGGGGCAGGTCGGTTGATCTGCAGGGCTGCGTACTAATAACTCGACCGTCTGGTCACAGCCATCGCAAGTGAACTCATAAAGTGGCATGAAGTGGTTTCCTCAGCTGAAAACTTGTTTGGGAATCACGGGTATCAGAACGGGGTTCGCGTTTGACCAAAGCCAGTTCACGCGATAACTATCGAATTGAGATTTGGACCGGTTCATCGGAAACTGCAATCACGGCATCATCGAAACTCGGGGGCCCAGTGACTCCGCGAGCGTCGCGTGTGAAACCGTATCGTTCCGACGGAATCCCGATCGCATTGCGATCGAGTTTTTCATTGTTGTTGACATCATGATAAGCCGCGATCGCTATTTCGGTCACCTCTGCCGGTAACCCAAAACGCCCTTCGCACACCCCGCCTCGGATCTCCCAGGTGTCTGTTCCAAGGGCCTGGAGCGGATCATTAAATCCTGTCGGACTGGCATAAACCGCCAACCGCATTTTCCCGTCGTCAGACGCTGCGCCAATCACGCGAACGGTAACCACTTGGCGGTTTTCGTCACTTGCTTGAGCCAAAAACTCTGCTTCGGCCGCCTCGCGATCTTGTGTGACCAAGTTTCGCGGAAAACTCGGCGGCAAGATTCTTGATTGCCGACAGGCTATGATCGAAGCGCCAAACGCAACGATGATGCCGACAAAACCCAACAACAGGTTGCCGTTATTCTCCTGCCAGCGGCTCGGTTGCGACGAAGTTGAATCATCGTCTTTCGAATTTGACAATTCCGTGTATCCCATGGCGCAATTCAGCCGAATAGTAAAGAAGTAAGCATTTTAACGCGCAAGCATCGTTCCGTGGATGTCCCCAATCGCGTTCCGCCAAAGTTGTCCGGTGATGGTCTCACTCTTTGTGGGTGGTTCGATACCGGTTTCGCCCACTCGATTGCCAGTATTCCAAAATTATGAGTGCGGACAAGGCTGACAGGGACACAATCGCTTCGTCGGGTCAGACAAACGTGACTTCTATTGATCATGAGGTTGCGTCTAATTTGCCGTCGGCCATTGCCGCTAATCGATCGCGAAACAAGCCGACGCAAATGCGACGACGGCTTCGAGCAGATTTGGCAGATCGACCGTCGTTTAACCCTGTTTCTGGTGGTTTTGCTGGTGAAACACACGCCTTAGCACTGCGTGTCCAGTCGATCAAAAAGCGATTTCGCAAAG
>DNWZ01000694.1:6136-6839 GCA_003506095.1 Planctomycetaceae bacterium
GGCCCAATGGCGCTGGCAAAACGACGCTGATCCGATGCCTAGCCGGGCGTACGAAGCCAGACGCCGGCACCATCGAATTGCTCGGCCATCCTCTACCGCCAACTGGTGGCCGCGACCGGCTTGGTCTCGTTCCCCAAGATATCGCAATTTACGGAGATTTGACGACGCACGAAAACATGGTCGCGTTTGCCCGTTTCCACGGGCTGCGCGGTGCCGACCTTCGCCGCCGTGTCGATTGGGCATTGGAGTGGACCGGCCTAGCCGATCGCCAAAACGAATTGGTCGGCAGTTTTTCCGGCGGGATGAAACGCCGAGTAAACCTGGCGTGTGGCGTCATGCATTCACCCAGCGTCTTGCTGCTGGACGAGCCGACCGTGGGTGTCGATCCGCAGAGCCGCCAGCGGATTTTTGAAATGCTGGACCAGCTTCGCGATGCGGGGACTTCGATCCTGTTGACGACNNACGAAGCCGAACAGCGATGCGACCGCATCGTGATCATGGATCATGGACGTGTCATTGCCGACGGAACGCTGAACGAATTGATTCAGGCCACAATCGGCGCGTCACGCCACGTGCGATTGCGAATTGATCGTCCGCTGGATCAGCCGATCGTGCCGTGGACTGTCGGACCGATTCGAGCTTCGCTAGGCGAAGACACTCGGATCGATCCATGTTGCTTGCAAACTCGGGTCAGCGATGTGGC
>DNWZ01000693.1 GCA_003506095.1 Planctomycetaceae bacterium
GCAGTGCCACGCAATTTTTCGCTCAACTCCGCATCCACGTTGTCCGCTTCGGCCAATTCGTTGTGAAGTTGCCGCAACAGTTCTTCGATCTTCTCTTTGCTCACCAGCGTTTCTCCCAAGTCGCAATCGCCCACGTAACCGATCAATCCGGTTCGCATCAGGATAATGCTAAGCTGTCCGGCGACAAAAACAGAGGGGCGGTAAATGCTAACGGGGCAGGGCGGCTTGTGTTCATTTCGGGGCAGGGCAGGGAAGGGCAGGGAAGGGGGGGCGACTCACCGCATTTACCGATCGATCCGGTTCTAGCGATTTCGCAAACAGATTGGCAACATTCGGACGGCGAGATCGCATCGGGCGACCTCAAGACATGAGCTAGGGTTTTGCAATACGTGCGCGTGCTGAAAATCCGTCCCCTTTGCCAGTCATTGCCGTGAACACAGCCCCATCTGCCAACGTCGCAAAGCGATTTTCTGTCGTCCCGTACGCAGCGACGACGCTGGTCGGTGCGTTTCTGGTGTTTCAAGTCCAACCCGTGATCAGTAAATGTGTGTTGCCATGGTTCGGTGGCACGCCGGCGGTGTGGACAACCTGCATGCTGTTCTTTCAAGTGCTGCTTTTGGCAGGGTACGTCTACGCACATTGCTTAAAGACCTACCTGCGACCACGACGCCAAGGCCTGGTCCATTTGTCGCTGCTGACGTTCGCACTCTGGACCCTGGACATCACGCCGGATGAGAACTGGAAACCGAGCGGCGACGAACAACCGATCCTGCATCTGTTGCTGATGCTGAGCATGCATGTCGGGTTGCCCTATTTTTTGCTCAGCAGCACTGGCCCATTGATCCAAGCGTGGCTGTCGCTGCGAACGTCCAGCGACAGTATTTATCGCCTCTATGCGTTATCAAATATCGGATCATTGGCTGCGCTGTTAAGTTATCCGTTCCTGGTGGAACCTTATATTTCGGTCGCTGGCCAGTCTGCACTTTGGGCATCATTGTTCACGCTGTTTGTACTTGTGCAAACCACATTGATTTATCGATTGGTCACGTCACGAAACAGCACGCCCCAATCGGCTCAAACGCCATCGCAAAGTGGCCCCGCTAAGATACAAAGATGGAAAAAAATTCTTTGGGTGGGTCTGCCCGCAGTAGCCTCGACCCTTTTGCTGGTGACGACGGCACAACTTTGCTCTGAAGTGGCGGTCGTTCCCTTCTTATGGATTCTGCCTTTAAGTTTGTACCTGATCAGTTTCATCATCAGCTTTGATTCACCACGCTACTATCAGCCGAAATGGACCGCGGCCATCGCCGTCGCTTCGCTAGCTGCGTTGCAGATCACGTGGCTGATTCCCGATAGCGCGAGAATGTTAGCAACCGCGGCATGCTCGTCGATCTTCTTGTTCAGCATGTGCTTGTTGTGTCATGGGGAAGTGGCCAGGTTGCGGCCTCCGGTCACCGCACTGACGCAGTTTTATGTCTGCCTGTCGATCGGTGGTGCGATTGGTGGTGTGATCGTTGCCATTTTTTGCCCACTGATGTTGTCGACGTATTCCGAGATTCCGGTGACCCAGGCGACCGGCGGAGCGATCGCGCTGCTGTTGTTGGTGGCACATCGCAGTTGGTCGTGGAGCGATCAAGGCCGCATGGAACGCAGTTGGAAATCGCTGGGCATAACTCGCATGCTCGCCTTCACACTGCCAATGCTGTCGATCGGTGCGGCTTATCAACTCGATCGTCCCGGAATCGTATCATGGGATCGCAATTTCTTTGGCGTCGTTCGCGTCGAAGACGAAGACGGAGTGAGGACACTTGCGCACGGTTCGACATCGCATGGCAAACAACGGCACGCACCCTTCCAACTGGAACCGACGGAATATTACGCTCGGCAAAGTGGCGTCGGCAAAGCGATCATCGCAGCAGGAACGCAAAGACCGCTTAAAATCGGCGTCGTCGGACTCGGGTGTGGTGTCTTGGCTGCCTATGGCCGCGAAGGCGACCACTTTGATTTTATCGAGATCAATCCCGCAGTGATCAACATCGCAAAACAAAAGTTCTCGTTTATACGCGACTCCCACGCAACTGTATCACTGCACTTGGGCGACGGCAGGCTGGTGCTGGAAAGAATGGAACAGCATCAGTATGACATTTTGGCGATCGATGCGTTCAGCAGCGATGCGATCCCGGCTCACCTGCTCACCCTGGAAGCGATTGACCTGTATAAGAAAATGCTCGCTCCCGGGGGCATGCTTGCCATTCACGTATCAAATAATCACCTCGATCTGGCTCCGCTCGTCCACCGCTTGGCGAACGACAATGGTCTGGAAAGCCGTTTGGTGACCAGCCGAGCGAGACCCAAAGAACATGTCAAAGCGGCGTTGTGGATGTTAGCCAGCGAACCGAAAAACCCGTTATGGGAAGCGCCGGAATTATGGGAGGCGATGCCACCGACGCAAGCAGAATTAGACAGCGCGCCGCGATGGACCGACCAATCTCATAATCTGTTCAGCGTGATGCGGGGCTGGTAAAGATCGCGGAAAGTCGATCGATCGGGTGTTCGCATCAATCTCACAACAACAATCAACGCTTTATACAAAAAGCCCCATCAACCATATGATCAGAAAAATCACGCCCATGAACGCCGTAATCCAATAAGCGGTATAAACGGCGTGGCGAAGCACCAATCGCATGTCCTCGTGACGCGTCGCGCCGTAAACCAGACTGATCGCGACCAGCAACGGAACGTAGTAGAGCAGGTAGGTGGGTGATATGGACAGCATTGCGTTTAATTCACACTCGGATGATTGGTGCGGGGCGTGCTTGAATCTTCATTGACAAATAAACGATCGCTTCGGATCAAGCTTTCGACTTCTCCACCGATTCCGCTGCGTCCTCAGGCCGCTTGCGACCACTGATCGGAATTCCCAACGGCCCGGCGTACGCGTCATAGATGACCAAAATGTTCAACAGCCCAGCGATCATCGTGTACCAGGTGCCCATCTCATAGCCCGCTCCATGCCGAGCGTACCAGGCCGATACTTCATCAGTTTTTTCTTCCGCGACCGGACGATGCGGCGGCGACATAAAACCCCACCACAGCGGCTCATAATCTCCGCTGGTCACGCCGGATTGCAGCGGTGTGTACTTGTTGATGTGACGGGTTTGAATAATCGCTGGCAGCGCGACCAAACCGGCTCCGGCTTGCAGGTAATAGTGCCAGCGGTGATCGCCGGGAAATCGGGACGCATAGACGACGTGGAAGCCGCCGATCGAAAATCCGATGATCCACAACGACAAAATGCAGACCAGATACATCGTTCCCTTGGCGTACCTTCGCTGGTAAAAATGACCCGCACCGGGTATCAACCATGCTAAGAACGCCGCCAGAGGGCGATTGCGGAGATCGATCAGGCGATCGTCAACTTCGATCAAGGATTCGTTTTTGGCGGCCATGGGGATCTTCGTCGGCATGAACCCGGCCTGTGGTCCGTGGCCTCCGAGAGGCCGATTGCGAAACGCGGGCTGGGGTTGGTGGCAATCGCGACAACGACCGCCTCTGGCATTTTGAACAAAAGCGACGTCCGCCGATAGACGAGAGAAATGTTTGCTGATGACACAATCTGACCCCAAAATCCGCCAACAAGTCGAGCGACGGCGAACATTTGCGATCATTTCGCACCC
>DNWZ01000436.1 GCA_003506095.1 Planctomycetaceae bacterium
TAGTGGTGGAGTTCGGCGGGCACAACCCCTTCGGAACAGTTTTTTTGAAAAAGTCTTTGCAAACTCTGCCTGCCACTTTCATCTTTCGCTAATTCACCGTGTTTCTTGCGGTTTTCTCTCAACAATTGTTTTTGGATAAAGTTCGCCACCCCCCTTTAGCTCGGCTATTTGGCGTCAGGAGCGATGCTTCTCAAGTCCATGACGGCCGCAAACCGATATCCGAAGGTGGCCGAAGTGGCCTGATACGGGCACGCCTTCACGAAGTATGTACTTGTGGGCTGCCGGACAATCGATGATCCGATTGGCATTTTACGGTGGATGGACTCTTGAGTGATTCAGACCTCAGCCGCGCCGGCAAAAACACCGAAAGCAAGCTCGACGCACTGATCGCTCGGATTCATAGCCTGGGCGCCGCGAAAGCTTCGCCGACATTGGACAAGCTGGTCTCGAACTCGGTTTCCGATACTGCGTCTATCGCAGATACCGTTTCGCTTCGCAAAATGACCGGCGCTTCCGCGCCAACAGCACCGCCAACGCCCATTCATCCGCGAACCGTCCCCCGACCTGCCGTTCAGATCAAACAAGCACAGGGCTTTGTTCCATCCAGGGAAGAACCCTGGCGGCCTAAAGAGCCCAGCAACCTGGATGAGGCTGGCGTAACAGGCTCGCTGGTCGAGGGATTGATCCTGCGATTCTTGCTGAGCATCGGGGAAGCCGAAGGTCGCGAAATCGCCAACCAGATTAAGCTTCCGTTTCGAATCGTCGAACGAACTCTCGATTCGATTAAAGCGGAACACCGAATCACCCTGAAATCAGGGACCGAAACCAATGACTACGTGTACGCATTGACCGAAGCAGGCCGACGGTCTGCTCAGTCGACAACAATCGAATGCACCTACTTCGGGGCCTGCCCTGTCAACTACACCGACTACGTCGCCAGCGTCCGCAGGCAAAGCATCGAGGGCCAATCGCCCAACCGCGAAGATCTGAAACGCTCCTTCGCAGACTTGCTGATCGACCCAACGCTGTTCGCCAAACTCGGGCCGGCCATCAGCAGCGGGCGCGGGATGTTCCTGTTCGGCTATCCCGGCAACGGCAAAACCAGCATCGCCGAACGTGTGACCAACGCTTTTGGTCAATTCATTTGGATTCCATCGGCGGTGGAAATCGACGGGGCGATCATGCGGGTTTTCGACCCCATGCTTCATGAAGTTGCCCATCCGGAAAAAGCCAGCGGATTGCTTGACCTTTCACTGTTTGACAAACGGTGGATTCGCGTCAAACGCCCCACCATTGTCGTTGGCGGCGAACTGACGATGGACATGCTGGAAGTCCAACGCAACGAGAAAACTCATATCAACGAATCGCCGCTGCAGATGAAAAGCAATTGCGGAACCTTGGTAATCGATGACTTCGGACGCCAGAAAATGAGCATCGATAAACTGCTCAACCGCTGGATCATCCCGCTTGAAAAACGCTACGACTACTTGAACATGCCTGGCGGGAAGAAAGTCCAAGTTCCGTTTGACCAACTGGTTGTCTTCAGCACGAACCTCGAGCCCAAAGACCTGGTCGACGACGCGTTTCTACGCCGAATTCCCTACAAAATCGAGGTCACCAACCCGTCTGAAGACAATTTCCGCAAATTGTTCGAGATCATGTGCCGAGTGCTCAAGATTCCCTACAACAAGGACGCAGTGGACTACCTGATCGAAGTCCATTATCGCCCCGTCAATCGCCCATTTCGAAATTGCCAGCCTCGCGATCTATTGCTTCAGGTCAAAAGCTTTTGCCAATACAACGAACTGCCTATTGAAATGAAGAACGAGTACATCGACTTCGCAGTCGACAACTATTTCTCCATCATGTAATTCGCACTAGGCTCCCGAAAACTACCTTCACCGGCCACATCCTCATCTCCGAAAACGTGCATCGGCACTGCGCAGCTTGTGCCTAAACGCTGTGCACCTCGACTGCCCGCCTGAATTGCATCACAAACCCGCACCCATTAAAAAGCCCAGAGAGGCGGTGCGCAATGGCCCCCAAGGAGGCAATAGCCGTTGGCTGCGGCTATCATCTTCGCCTTGAAATCACTCGCGGCGCAGAAATCACCTTCTTTCTTTATGCAGGCCGATTCTGGCGCTGTGTTTGCTTAGCAACGAAAGCGTTTTAGGAAGTCTCCGCAGACTGCGCACGACTGAACAAATCCTAGCACTCGAAGCCAAGGACGGTGAGCTTATCTCGGCCCGTCTTTTAAGCTGGTGAAGTGTCAGAACTGAATCCAAACGGTCTTAAATGTTTTACTATCTTCACTGAACATGCTAGCGGGGCGAGCTTGAACATGAATGTCTTAACTGAAAGATCGGCCTTCAGGGCAACGCCGGTTGCGTCACAATTGTATTGGTCGTATCGATGGCTAGGAAAAACGCTTGCTCTGCTGGCTATCTTCCTGGCCACTGCATCGACGCCTGGATGCAGCGGCACAGCAGATGGCCGAGTGCCTGTTGCGGGAGAAGTTAAACTCGATGGCCAACTGCTCGACCGCGGGTCGATTGAGTTTCATCCTTTAGAACCCGGTGGAATGATAACCGGCGGAATGGTTACACAGGGGAAGTTTGATATCCCGGCAGAGCAGGGTGCGAAGCCAGGAAAGTATCAAGTGCGAGTGTTTGCTTCGGGAGAAACGATTGCCGCTGACCCGAACCTTCCACCAGGCCCGCAAACCGATACAGCGGTTTCAGCCGAACGTATCGCGGCTAAATTCAACGTCAACAGCGAGCTAGAAACGGAGATCGGCCCAACTGGTAATCAAGGCCTGCTGTTTGAAGTTTCTGGTCCCTGACAAACATCTTGACCTGTGCATCGATTCCTTTTTTATTTTCCTTGTATAAATGTTGGAGCCTATTGTGACCAAGAGACAGTTGCCGCGCGGCGGTTTCACGCTGGTTGAATTATTGGTGGTCATCGCCATTATCGGCGTTATGGTTGGACTGCTGCTGCCGGCCGTGCAAGCCGCACGCGAAGCAGCAAGACGCATGCAGTGTAGCAATAATCTTAAACAGATCGGCTTGGCAATGCACAACTACCACGACTCCATGGGTCGGTTCCCAGCAACCTACGCGAGCTGCTGCTGGGGCACATGGAACGTCTTAATCATGCCTTACATCGAACAAGGAAATGTATCGACGCTCTATTTGAATTGGGGCGGTACCGATGCGACCGGACCTCGCTATGGCGCCGCGCCCAACAGCACGAATGTAACCGGTCGACGATATGCGTCTTTCTCGTGTCCCAGTGACCAAGAAAATGCACCTATCGGAACGCTGACCAATCATAATTACGCGGTCAATTTTGGAAACACCTCGATTTCACAAGCCAACCTCAATGGCGTTGTCTTCGGTGGGGCTCCGTTTGTGGGCAATCATTTACGAAAAATAGGGTTTCGTGACGTGATCGACGGGACCAGCAACACGTTGATGGTGGGCGAAGTCCGCCAAGGCCAAAGAAGCGACTTGAGAGGTTTCACATGGTGGGGCGATGCTAGCCAGTTCTCGACGTATCTGGCAATCAACAGCCCGCTGCCGGATCGAATCTATACACTCGCTTATTGCAACCCGGTGCGTGGCATGCCCTGCGATGCCTCAACCGCAGCCAATCCGACCATGTTTGCCTCGCGCAGCCAGCATCCCGGTGGCGTCAACACGGGCCTTTGCGATGGGTCGGTGCGATTCTATTCGAACAGCCTCGATTTGAACATTTGGCGAGCTCTTTCCACTTCCGCCGCTGGCGAAGTGATTGATTCCTCGGCGCTATAACGCGCCTCCAAGTGGCTACCCGAAAAGAGTGCTGACGCTTCGAAACCGCGTCGCTACGTTTTAATTTTCTGCACAGCCTTCCTTGGTTTTCCACCAAGGAAGGCTGTGTTTCTTGAATCAGCAACAGGGATCCCATCAGTGATCCACAGAGAGATCACAGCGGTCCTGCTTGGCCGGACGGCAGAAAGCGGTGGACGTCGATTCGACCTGGGATCGTATCGACAATGTTTTCATCACCAGCCATACCGCCTTGATTAAATCGGCTAACATGACGCATAAACCCCATCCGGTCTTGCCGTCGCACTAGACGGTCCTGGCGTTGCAAACGATCGATGAAATCGTCACTGAGAGAATGACCGGTTACGTCAACGACCAAATGCGGATGACTATCCAAAATTCGCTGCAGCTCATCTTCGGTCAAGCCACACTCTCGCAGGCCCAAAAAAACGATGCTGCGAGCTACGGGACTTGCGAGTATCGCAACAGCCCGCCCAGAAAGTTCGCAATCGGACAGCTCCAGTCGATCGATCATTCCGCGGCGAAGCAACTTCTCTAGCAGATCGTCATCCAAACCGACCCCAGCGACCTCCAATTCAATTAACTGCGCGATACGTGCCAGCGGCTCTAAATCACGTCGATCAATATCAACGTGATTGATGGCCAGGCGCTGGAGGTTTTTCAGCGACATCAAAAACCGCAAGGTTTCTCGAGATATTTTTGTATAACTCAGATCGACTTCACTGAGCTGCTTGAGGTCTCGCCAGCCTGCCGTAACAGAATCATCAACGTCAGCCCCTGGAATAATGAGGGTTGCCAATTCCTTCATTTCACCGACCTGCGATAGCGAACGGCGGGATACATTTGTGTGGGCTAAGATGAGGTGACCAAGTTTTGGACATTGCCAAAGGGCGCTACAAAGCCGATCGTCAACATTTGCACCACCCATCGCACAAAACCGCAGGTCACGAAAACCCTCCAACGTTGCACCAGCGGGCAAAGGCCCATTTACCGATAGGCCTTGCAGAGAACGTGCATCCGTGATCGACAACTCCTTCAGCTTATCGCCTAAAACGAGTTCAGAGCTCAAATGAGGAGAGCGCTGGATGCGAACAATGGATGCCAACGGCATCGGTGTCGTCGTGAACTGTACCAACCGATCGCGATCAACCACGTTGAGCCGCTGGTAACTGGTTGCGTCCACAAGCAATTCACGCAACAAGGGGCGGCGACTGAGTATCATCTCTGCTTGCTCATTTGAAATCGGACACCTGCGAAGGTCCAGCGAGTCTAGACGCGGCAGGGCCAAAACGGGCTCAAGCTGTTCGCCGGAAACGCCAGTTGCGGATAGGCGAAGTTCGCGAATTCGGTCGTTCTTGATTAAGGGTCGAAGATCAATCTCCGCCAATGGCAAGGTTGCCAGGTCGATAATCGGCGGCCCATCACACTTACCCAGATCGTTGATTAACTGGGAAATAATCTGCTGCTGGTCGAACGGATGCTTTTGAAATCGCTGCCGCGCATACAAAACAGAATCTATCGAAAGCTCGATCAAGTTGGGAGAGTCTTGAATTTCCACACCTTGCAAATCCATACCATAACAGGTCAAACGGCCAAGGCTTGCCACATTATTCAAGCGAAGCCTTTCCAGCCACAAACTGGTGGGGGCATTTTCAATGAACACGCCTACAAAGTGCTCGTTCATATCATCAATTCTGATCTCCTTCAAACGTGGGGTATTCGCGATACTGAGATCAAGCTTCTGGGTACTGATCAAGCTGAGCGAACTTAAGTTGGGCATCCGATCCAACGAAAGTTTCATAACACCGCCCGCGACACCCCTGCGATTGACTCGCAGAGTGAAGGATTGGAGCATCCGCCAATCTTCCAGACAGAGCTGGTTGCTGCCTGTTAGTTGAGGCGAAACGATCAATTCCTGAACATTTCGGCTCCAATGACTATCGACCAACGCATCCACATCAATCTCGCTACTGCTAAGATCGACTCGATGCAGATTCGGCAAGTCTTGGATATTATTTAACGATCCACGCAATCCCTTGCAGGAGACCAATGCGAGATCTTGCATACCAGACTGCTTGCCGATCATTTCGACGTGTGCCGGTTCGAGTACGGCATCGACGAAAATCAATTGCTTCAAACGTGGCTGCTGATCCACGCCAGCGAAGAATTGGGCTGCCGGCAGGTTCCCGCGAATGGCGATCGATTGAAGCGTCTGGATTGATGTTGCAAGCGACACGCTTTCATCGGACGGATCAAACAGGATCACGCCTCGTATCCGCGAAAACTCTGACTGCAATCGCAAAGGCATGACGCGTGCGACGCGAGTGGGCAGGTACGCGGATCGATACACAACCCCCTTGGACTGCAACCTCTGAACGAACTGATGATCACGGCGAGAGTTTTGATGCAAAAAACTTGCCAACAACAGACCGACCAAAACAATGGCGCCGATCGCAAAATATCGCCAAAGATATGCCAGTGCGGCGACTATCAAAGTTGCAACCAGCGCGACAGCAACATTGAGCAGTAGGCTTCGAAGGGACCAAAAATCCCGTTGAGTCGCAAAATCGGAACCACTGGGCAGCGATGAAATCTCGGCGTACTGAAAAGGCCATCCGCAACGAATCAACCCTTCTTCGGCGACCGAACGCAGTTGCAACGCCGGATTATTTTCAGAAACCTCGCCACTTGCCTCCGGAGCAACCTCGCTATATCGCCATGGAAGATTGAAGGCGATAAACAGCATCAAAATGCTGAACCCGAATCGCAAAGCGGTGGCGCGGTTGCCAGTTTGCGATAGCTTCACTCTCGGACTCCTGCCAGCGATACGTGTAAAACCTAACGACAGTTTATCACAGCACGGAACTCACGACGAAGAACGAAAAACGACGGTCCGGATTATTACCTTAAGCGTTTACTGGGTAAGCCGACGCATTATTTCGCAACAACAGCGGTGGATCTACGGGGATGCTCGACGGCAACCGACGTGATGGAACGACCACACCGCAACTGACACAGAACTGGATCGCCTCGTCGACTGTCATGTCTAAGTCAATCGCTTCACTGCGGCGCACTGTCACGGTAAAGCCGGTCATCGGCATCGGCGAAGTCGGCATCAGAACACTCAACACGGGCTCGCCAGCAGCTTTGGCAATCCCCGGAATGCCGTTACCGGTCACAAACCCGATCGACCAAATCCCCTCTCGCGGATACTCAATTGCAACCACGCGATTGAACTCGATTTCTCGTTCACTGAACGCAAAATCGGTGACCTGCTTTACGGATCCATAAACCTTGTTCACCAAAGGAATACGATTGATTCCAGCTTCGATAGAGTTCACAAACCACCGTCCGATACCGTGAGCGAAAAGTCGACCAAGGAAATAGAGGGCGCTGAGGAAAACGAGCAGAAATAGCGGAACAATGAATGTGCGGGGGAGATACCGCAGTTCGACGTAACGATGCCAATAAGCATTTGCCGTTGCGGGCGGCATTTGATAAGGGCCCAAACGATCAAGGTTCTCGTCAACAAACTTAACCACATACTCCGGCAGAAACTTACTCCGCGTCGGATCAAGGACGTATCGCTCACCTTGACAGGTAAACCCCTCCGCAGGAGCGGTCGGATTTACGAAAACGGCATCCTTTGGAACGTCTCGTTTGATTTGGCTGACCGCTAACACCAGCCCATGACGCACGCCGGTCTCCATCGGTCGCAGCACATAGCTTTCGATCGCATTCCACGCCCAAATCAACACCACCAGGGTCAGTAGCGGGGGCAGCACAACACCCAGGCCACGAAACATGGCACGGCGGTACGTGATGGCACGAGAATCGGCAACGGGATTTGAAGGCGTATCTGAATGCGATGTCATTTTTCCAACCGCGCTTTTCGATCGAATCGTTGATAGAGAATGGGGTCGTGTTTTCGAGTTACGTAGATTATTTACGCTGATGCAATAACCGGAAACGGCAACCCCAAGTTTAACGAGGCAATTCCGATACGGGAATCATTACCGACAACCAAACGAGGGGGTATCGGTGGCAAGCGATCGCTGCCAACGATTCGCCGCACCAACGGACGCCTCTATCGCTTCACGGCCCTAGCGATGACGGCCAATCGGACCGACGCCGCACCTGCCTGCATTAAAACACTCGTCGACTCTTTTGCCGTCGCACCCGTCGTCAGTACATCATCGACTAACAAAATGTGCTGATCGCGTAGATTCAATGATCTTTGCCAAGCATAGCTCCTTTTTATGCGAAAAGCCCCCCGAACATTCAGTTCTCGCTTCTCGTCAGCCAAAAGCGATTGTTTGGCCACCCATCGGGTGGTGGTTAACGATTCAATTATCGGGACTTTAATCACTTTGCCGACGGAAATTGCCATTCGCTGAGCACCGCTGGGCCCACCACGAATCATTCGCCGCCAGCGATGGGTCGGCACAAACGTCACACAATCGATCTGATCGACAAAATCAGTACGTTGAATGAGTTTTCCCAATCGGACACCTAATGAACTGGCCAAAGCACCGTGAGCGGCGCGTTTTGTCGCGATGACCGCCTCACGCACAGCCCCCTGGTAAATCCCCATTGGCGTCACCGACTTGAACGGATAAGGCTTGGCGGGACAGCCGCCACAGGGCTGGTCAAATGGCGGAACAGGTAATTTCGATCGAGGCATCCCGCAGAATTGACAAGGAACCACTAACGCTGGCCAAGATCCGCACAGGCTCACTTCGCAATCAATACACAGATCGCCTCGTTCGATTCCATCACCGCAAAGCAGACAAGTCGGTGGCAGTAAAATGTCCAACAAAGTCGACGACAATTCCGCCAAATGATCCGCCCCGCGTCGTCCTAGGTCGCTGATCAATGCATCGGTCCAAAACGAGATTGACAAAAAATTTTCTTTTTTTCAAAAAGACCGCGAACTTTGTGTCACCTACCCCAGTCTGGTTTCCATAACAACGTAGTCGTCCATTTTACGCTGGCCCCGCGAGGGGACTGAGCATATGTTGGAATGACTCGTGAGATTGGTTTGGGCGCTGGCTTGCCGAAGCCCGATCCTTTCTAACGGATTATCCACTTCACTTCTGTTTCTGTAAGCGGGTTTGCCCAGTGGCATGTCCCGTGAGTGTGTCCCTTGCGGACTTTCTGGAGATAACGATGCGCACGTCATTCCTAATGGTCGCCGTCATTCGCAATTTCGCCGCTTTGGCGAACGTAGCGAGCTTGGTCGCCCAACGGTTTGCAGCCTCGTTTAAACCCGAGATGTACCGCCTCTGTTATGTCCATCGGGCAACTGTCGATCGCGGCAGATCCGTGGAACCGATGCTTGGCTCGTGGCGATCGGATCGTCCATCGAACCATCTCGGTTGCAACCACGACCCGATAACGTGCCACCCGGACCTTGAACGTCCACTCAGCACGTTAAGGACCAGTACACGCGACCTGTGTGATGACCAGAGTAGCCAGCAAACGCTCGGCTAAGACGCGCCCGGCACTGATTCATCCAAATCCAATCGGACTGGATCAACTGCCAATTTGTTAGCGATTTTTCGAACGATCGCTCTCCGTAACGTCAAACGTTTGTCGCTTTATCCAGTGATCGCAATCCAGGAATAGGACCCTGAATCGATCTGATTAAAGCAACAAAGCTAGGCCATTCGGTGAGCAACCCTTTCGAACAACATTCGCGAACGCTTTTAAACAGAAACCGTTTCCGCTCGCAGAATCTGGTCAATGCACGCTTGCGCGCACCGACTAACAGAGGATGCAGGTAACCGGTCGATTGCACTGACAATCGTATCGGCTCACCAGGGCGGTATTCACCATGTAAGCGAAGTGAAACCGTTATGAACGCAATCTTTGTTGAAGAAATCTTGTCGAATTGCCAGACTGAACAGCAAGCCGGACAGGCGACCGTCGTCAGCCTTGTTCGTGCTGCGCAAGCGGGCGATCGGGATGCGTTTGGACAACTCTTCGAGCGATACCGTCCAGGGATTGTTTCGCTGGCAATGAAGCGGGTTCGCAATGCAGACGAAGCCGAAGAGCTTGCCCAGGACGTGTTCGTCCAGGCGATGCAGAAGTTGGATCAACTGCGAGTGCCAGAAGCATTCGGCGGATGGCTTCGACGAATTGTTCATCGCATGGCGATCAACCGGCTGACCCGTCGCCCGGCAGCAATGTCGTGCGATCCGTTCGTGTTGGAAGCAACCTGCCTGAGCTCGGGTGATTCACCCGAACAGGATGCGTCCGAACGCGAACAGGCCGAGGATGTTCGTGCGGCTGTCCAGCGTCTGGGTAAGCTCGATCGCCAAACCTTGCAGGCGTTTTACCTGCGTGGACAAACGTTGTTGCAAATGAGCGATGCCTTTGACGCACCCGTCGGAACGATCAAGCGCCGTTTGCACGTCGCGCGAAAGCGACTAGCAAGAGAGATGGAAGTCTCGCAGGCGGTTTAAGCAATCTTGGAAACGAAATAAAAAACCGCCATTGGACCGAGTCTCGTTCCAATGGCGGTTCTGTTTTTTCAAGCCCCAGCGGTTCGTCCTATCACTCCGAGAACGAATAAAACTGATAATCAAGTTGACTGGAAATCTCATCCGAAACCTGCAGCCCGCCATCGGGTCCAAACAGCAGCACCACTCCCGGTTCGGTTTGATTTTCATCCTGAGAAATGGCAAGTCGCTGTCCACCATCTAGGTCAAGAACAACCGAATGCGTATTGATGTCAGCCTCCGGTAACTTCTTGACCAACATTCCATAAGGATCTGGGACTTCAGCATCACCCTTTCTGGACAGGATCGTACCACGAACAACATCCATCACGATCGGAACCGGCACCTTGTAGGTCGGATCCCACTTCGTCGCAACCAACTTACCAGAAGGTGGTTTCTGAGTGACTTCGATCTCTTTGCCCTCAACTGGAATCTTGCGTACTTGCGCGGGCACGACAGGCCCGGCATACATTCCGGACATGGGTGGCAACGAGACAACTGGGCTAGGGGCGCTAAACTCGCTCCAACGGATCGAGTTACGAACTTTTTTGCCCGTGTTCGCTTTGGCCGTTTCTTGCTCAACACGCCGGAATACTTCAGCCGACAGCGTGCTGTTGCGAGGCTGCAACGAAGCGTTACGTGGGAAGTTAGGATCCTCGATCGCGACGCGAATCCGGTAAACGTACTTGCGGCCCGGAATGGGTGCCGTTTTGTCTGCACCCGTAAAATCCCGGAAATCATAGAAGCGAATCAACTTGTGATCTGGCTGATTGTCGATACTGGGAGCATTCATTCCATAGCCGCCCGCCCCACCGAAACCGCCCATTCCATACCCGCCATCCATTCCCGAACCACTTCCCTCCATCGAATAACCGCCACCCATCATTCCAGAACCTCCCATCATTCCAGCGCTGCCCATCATTCCTACACCTGGTTGGGCAGTACCGATGTTAGCACCTGAGAAAGGGTCATCACCTACCGTCGGAATGATCGGTCCCACAGGTGCCGTATCCAAGAGGGCAGGGTTCTTTCTGGTCAGATCTTCATCACCCAAGGGAATTTTCGGATGACTGACAAAGGCGAGGTAGTTCTTTAGCAGAACAGGAGGAATCGCCGAGGTCAGCTCAGGGTCGCGGTACTTTCCAGCGACAACCTCCTTCGCCATACCGGCCCAATAATTCAGCAGAAGTTGTTGAATGTTTTTTGACGTAAAACGAGTTACCCAATCACCATCGGCCAATTGATCGACCGGTTTGTTAGTCACATCGGCACGTTGCAATGAAAAACCGATGTAAACCGGCTGATCACGAAGCGGGTTGTAACCATCGGCCTGCTGAAAAGCATCTTGATAGGCTTTGAAAAGTTCTTTGTGAGGCATCAACGCGACACCAGAGATGAAGTGACCGATCGCCGGTTCAAAATTCCCATTTTGCATGGGACGAAATCCTTGATCGAACTTCTTGGCATCAATCTGACGAGCTGGTTTCATTCCAACACCAGCCATACCACCAGGTCCGCCCATTCCCATCATCCCTTCCATACCGGCGCTCCCCATGCCCTCCATCCCAGGCATGCCTTCCATCATCATTCCCTCCATCCCGCTGCCTTCCATCATCATCCCCTCCATCCCACTGCCATCCATCATGGGGCGGCGTACTCGCTTGGGTGGTTTTTTAGGCTCGGGAGCCTTCACCACAATCGGCTCAGCGTTATCGAGGGCCTTCAGCGGATAATCGGATTGCTTCAGCGGGTCTTTGCTAGGCGGCAACTTGACCGCAATTGATGCGATCACACCGGTGACCATCACATCGATCGGCGAGGCAAGCGGCGGGTCGACTCGCTTGAGCGAGGCGTCGATCGACTTCCCCTCCCAAGGGTGATTCAAGCGATAAAGCTGTGAAGAAACAGGACGAATCGATTCGTTCGTCCGCGCCACAACATCGATGGAAACCAACCGCGACTCGGCAGTATTGATACTTTCCCAATGATCCTCGTCAATTGCCGTTTTTACCTGATTGGCACCCTGTTCCATACGGTCAGGCTGCTGCTCATCAAGAAAATTCGGCATCTGAAAGCCGCGATAAATCAAAAACAACGCGAGACAGACAAGCACGCCGAAAATAAACTTCTCGAAGTGGCGAAACAGAAAGTCTTGGGAAGAGGAGTTGCTCATGATCAGTCACTAAGTTGACGGGAGAAAAGTTTCGCGTCGATTCGGGCAATTTTTTGATTCAATCTTTTCAATCAAGCCGCGTTACTGGCAGTTTACCGGATCGCGACAGCATTTAACCAATACTTTTTCTTAACAAGCAAAAACAAATGCGAACTTTGTTTCAGCGACGATATCACGGAGCCCCCCAGGGCCAATGAGCACCGCACCTGCAGCTGGATCAATCGCCGGATCGCCCACTGCCGACGGCGCAGCAACCGGATCAGTCGTTGCTGGTGCCGGATCGGATGGCGCCGGATCGGATGGTGCCTCAGCGGCGGGCGGAACCGGTACCGGATCTGGCGTTACTGATGGAGCGGGTTGCGTGACGGGCTCTGCCGTCCCCGTGTCGTCAACCCGTGCTTCGCCTAACGCAGTTCCTTCGATTACCGTGTTCTCGTCAACTTTTTCAATTCCCAGCGAATCGGCTTGCGGTGGGTTATAGATGTAAATGATTCCATAAACCTCAACGACCATATCCAGCGGAAATGCATCCGCTTTGCCTTTGGTCGGCATTGTGCCGTATCCGCCACCGCTGCCTTCGCCCATTCCAGTCATGCCGGCCCCCATTCCACCGGACGCCCCCATCATATCACTCATGCCATCGCTGGCTGCAACCGCCCCAGCACCACTGGGTGGCAGGATGCGAACGTGCTTGATTTCGACCATCAAGGGCACGCTGCCGCAAACAGCCAGCAGCTCCGGAAGGCTCCTCTGGTCCATCTTCAATGTCAGCATCACCGGCACGCGCTTCGCAACTGCCATAAACGCGTCGGTCGGCGAATTACTTGATAAAGCAGCGCGAAGCTGCGAAGCGGATACGGGCGTTCCTGCCGTATCAACATAGCGATTGTCGCCCGGATCAACGTTAACCGCCTCACCCCCCATACCTCCCATACCGCTTTCGCCCATCATCCCTGCTCCGCCACCACCCATCATATCACCGGCCGATCCACCCATTGAATCGAAACCTTCCATTCCGCCCATCATTCCATCCATTCCTCCCATGCTGCCGCTAGCCGCACCGGGCCTATTCGGCTTGGAAAGCGTTCCGGCAGATGTCGGCACCGACCGGCCGATGGAGATTCGATTGATTCCTCGGATCTTCGCCTGGAAACGCTGGCCGGCGTCGCCATTGACGGTGGCAATAATCTGCATCAACTGACGCAAAATCCAGAGATTTTCTTGGCTGTAGAGAACATCGAGCGTCGTCGGTTGGCCACCGCGCCACGGGAACAAATCGGCCAGCAACTTTTCTTGACTTGCCGCATCCCACGTCACCAGCGGGCCATCATCGCGCGGCAGACCAGTTCCGCCCATACCGCCCGGCATGCCGCCAGAGCCATACATGGTTGAGTCTCCGCCGGGGCTGCCCATTTCCGAGCCGCCCATCGCACCGCCAAATCCGTCCATCCCCATGCCTCCCCCCATACCAGTGACTGGCTTGTAGAAGTCGGCCGTCCACTTTGTCTTGGCGATCTCAGCAATTTTAGGCAAAACGTTTCCGATGTAATCGCGATACCGGTTTCGCAAGCTGGTTTCCTTTTCTTCGCCCTCGGGTGTCGGAAACTGGACCTTCAGTTCGATCGGGATCAAATCAACAAACTCACGAACAAAGTCTTCTTGCAACTCTTCGACCGGCCAAACCAAAATATCGCGTTGGCGGCCATAAACGCTGGTCCACGCTTCCATCACAGCGTCGGTTCGCGTTTCGACCAGCTTGTCCATCAGTTCGTGCGATGTGGCATTGGGATGCGTATCCAAAGAGTTTCGCACGGTCGAAATCTTCTGGGCGTCACCGCTCAGTTTTGTCTTCGCAGTATCGAACTCCGCGAGCAATTTACTGCTGCTAACCCACCAGGCCCCGACCGACAACAGCGTGACCAGAGCTGTGGCAATCCAAAACCAATACTTGGCGGCGACTGCCATTTGGGCTTTAACTTGATCCATTTTGATCGATTGCTGAAAAAGGGATTAGTCGCCAAACGCGACCCCATCGACGAAACACACAGACAATAAAAAACAATCTTGAACCGAAACTAATTTCCAACAGCAGCCATCGCACCGGCCTCGCTCGCCGCTTGCTCAGCCTCTTCAGCTGCCTTGCGTTTTTCTTCTCGCATCAGCAACCGTTCGGTCAATGAGTTGGGTTGCCACACCACCTGTACGATAAAATCGTGTCGTAGAACGTCCAGCATCGGCGGAACAACTTCTTTTTTCTCGCCTCCCGCAGCACCGCTGCCACCGGCCGCCGCACCACCGGGCGTCATCCCCGGAACCATCGCCGCACCGCCAATACCGCCGACGGGCGAAGCCATTGTTTCCGGATCGAAATCAGGGTTCGGAATCTTCATCAGTACAGGCTTATCGTCATTCAGCAACAGCGGAAACCTCAGCCCCAGCTCTTCGGGCAAAAACGGGATAATGTTCCCCTGCTTGTCCGGTAACGCGATCGGCAGTTTGAGCAAGTTCGTGATCAGCGTGCGCCGAACGTGGTTACTGCCTTCGCTGCCCATTCGTTTGGGGCTATTGAAATAGTGATATCCCTTCATCTCGAACACCCAACCCGGACCGGTCGGCCCGGTGACGGTGGTCAAATCTTCAGGGACGAGCGTCTTGTCAAACCGCGCCAAGTTGCGCATTTCTTCGCGATATCGCAGTGAAACGTCTTCGCTGAACCATGTCGCTAAATCTTCGAATCGCTTCGACTCGATCCCGGTGATGTGGATGTCTTGACGATCTTCAAACGGCAATTCCTTGGGACTCGGTGGCTTACCATCAGGGTAGGCAGTCCGGGGAATCGTCGCATTGAGCGCTCGCAGAATCTCCAACCATTGCAATCGACGCTCCGAAGTACTGGAAACTTCTTGCCCGAGCACATCCAAATACTTCAATTTGCTCTTACGTGTCTCATCTTCGCTCATATGCTGACTGCTGTACTTACTCATGTTTTCAACAGCCGCTGTCGCTCGACTCCAAACATCCGGATGCGTCTTGGCCCAGCTCCGCTGAGTGAACGCATAATGCACCGCCATCCCCGTCATGAGCGTTGCCACCGCCGCCACGGCCCACGGTTTCTTCGCACGAATGATCCGCTGGACGACAATCTCCCTGGGAACCAAAGAGTTCTTCAGTTGGCTGATCCCCAGCCCCTGCAGACACAATCCGTACGCCACTGCAAAGGTCGGTGCATTGTCACGGAAAGTCGGAATACTGAGCACGTCCTCGCCGGTCAACCGATTGAATCGATCGAGCACATGGACGTCTAAACCGAGATTTTTACCGATGTATGCGGCCAGACCGGGCATCTTGACCGTATTGCCGGCGATCAACAGTTCTTTGATCTCCGCCTTCTTGTTCAAACTGCGGAAAAATCCGATCGAACGCTGAACTTCGGTCACCATGTCGTTAAAGACAGGACGCATCGTTTGGAAAATCAGCTTCGGATCGACCGCCTCTCGCGCGTTACGCTTGAGGTGCTCCGCCTTAGCAAAAGTCAGCTTCAAATCCTTCGTCAACTGACGGGTAAAGTGGTTACCGCCAATCGGCATGCTGCGTTGCCATATCCGAAACCCGTTGGTAATGATCAGGTCAGACGTATCCGTACCGATCGACAACAACACGGTGGAGCTTGGCGGCGCATCGACATCAAACGGTTCGGTCTCGATCCGCTCATGCATGCGGTCATACGCCAACATGTTGTAGATCGCCATCGGAGCCATCTGCACCAAGTCGACTTCAATGCCCGCAAGGTCCATCGGCTGCAAATGGCGTGTCACCATTTCTCGCTTCATCGCGAACAGACCGACTTCGCTTTCCAACGCGTAGCCTTCTTCGATGGTACTGCCGGGCATCATTTGGTAATCCCAAACGACGTCGTCCAGATCAAACGGAATCTGTTGCCGAGCTTCATAGCGCACCAAGTCAGCGACTTTCTTGACTTCGACCGGTGGTGGCTTGAAGAACTTGGCCAAACCGCTTTGCCCCGGCACACTCATGCAAACCATGTAATTGCCGGCGTCATTACGCTCTTTAAACTTTTCCAGCGCCTCGGCAATCAGTTCGGCCGGCTCCGCTTCAGGCTGGCTGAGCATCTTCGGGTATTCAATGTAGTCGAACGCCTCAGCGACGATCTCATCGCCTTTGAGGGTACAACGAAGTGCTTTGAGAGCTGCTTGCCCGATTTCGATGCCCCAGACACCGCTGTTGCTCGCCATGAATCTGCCAATCAGTTGTGAGTGATTTTCTTAGCGGTTCAGATAAGGGTTTTCGTTGACGAAAACATCAGCCAATGCTGATTGGTTCGCCTCATCGGACGTCCACCGCCAAGGAAGACCGATGCATTTTTCTAAGCTGATTATGCTAACGTACAACGAAGAAGGACAAAGGTTGCAGTAAAAACCGACCACTCAGCCCCCACCCGTCGGATTGGGATTGGTGGCCAACAGTCGGCCCAAACGGTTCCATTTCCTGTCCTTCCTCGGCGTCGCTTCACCGACGCGGCTTACAGTATAGTTTATCGCCGCGCCATTCGATGCGTCAAATTTTTACCTGCTTCACCTAATCCACTCCGGCTCACCCGACATGTTGGATGAATGTTACGTTTTGATCCCCTGCACCACGCTGGAGGACTTTCCTAAACAAACTACGGACGATCTGGCCAAAGGGTTGTTGGCGGCGTGGACCGCGCCGTGGCACCCGGCCTGGATCGCCGCTCGGGGGAAGCTGCCACAGTGGTTCCGCGCCGATACGGTTCCGCCGATCCTTACCCATGCAACGCTGATCGTCCCCGAAGCATCGCGAAAACGGCTCCCGAGCCGGTTCGATGCCGACACCACGGCCGCGGAAAATTGCGTCAGTCTGTTCGCCCCCGATCGCGACTCCTTCGTGACGCAATTGCTGCAGCGACTGGCCGGCGAAACGCCTGTGAACGGCGATTTTCAGTGCGAATCGAGCGAACGACCGATCGGACCGGATGATTTTTACGCGCTCGGTTATACCTGGCTGCAGGTCCAGTTGATGACCCGCCGATTGCGTTACA
>DNWZ01000750.1:0-9550 GCA_003506095.1 Planctomycetaceae bacterium
AATCGTTTCATAATGCCAGGTCCCAATTGTGGCTCCGGAAACAACGGGGCCAGCATAAACGAAACGCATTTTGGCCGGCGGCAAACCTTCGATCGCGGACAACGCTGCGTATCCGAGTTGCCGCCCGTTTCGGTCGGCGACGGCCAGATCGCCTACAAATCCTTCGCGTGGTCCGATGTCGCCTGATGCCCCTTGTATGAAAAAACACGGTGCCGATGTGGCCTGTTCGACGACTTCTCGCATCGCACCGATGTAGTCGGGGCTGATTTGCGTGTTGTCCCAAGCGAGCGTTGTCGGGTGGCAAGCATAGTTGACGATCGTTGCCATGATCTTGCCAGCATCGTCGCTGACCCTGCCGACGATAACCGTATCATCGGCAGTGCCATCGGGGTTAAAACCACATACAAACCCCGGCTTTTCTGTGTCCCAATAGTCGCGATTGGTCGCAAGTGCGCAGCTTCCAACGCCATAGTTGATTGTCGCCGGCACGGAGGACTGGATGGATTGGCGAATCCTATCGGCGATTTTTATCGCAAGATCGTCAAGGTAGGGCGGGATCATTTCTCCACCTGGCAAATCCTTTCGCTCCATCCCCATCAGACCCGCGCCGTGAGTATGCGAAAAGTAAATCACGATCGACTCGGCAGCCACGCCAGAAAGCTGGGCGATTCGATCGACCAGTGTTCGCATCTCTGCGGTCCAAAGCAAACAATGGTCAAGGGCAACCGCAAACGTTGGCGATTGGAACGCAGTGTCACTGCGTGATGCTAGCGCCAATACGGTCGCCGTGAGCGGACGGTGGACTCCCGTAGAAACGTCATGGGTCGCAGCACCCCACATGCGATGATAAATCCCAACAGGAGGCGTGATATCACACCTTGCAACGCCAGCGAGCACCCAGCTCTGCTGGAAATCAACCGACCGATTCATCCGCAACCTTTCGTCTTAAAAATGACTGATCAAAAACAGTGCCCCGGGTAGATATCAAAACCCAACAAACCGCTCCGCCCACATACATCGCCGTGAATAATAACAGGACTGCGTTCCAAGCATTGCCATCACAATATTCAATGAGCGTCGGCGATTGTTCGACCCACAACTTGAACTGCGGAACGATCCATGGGGTTAATCCGGCACCAAAGTTTCCCAGCATATTCATGGTGCTGAAAAGCGACGCGACATGGTTGCCCCCCATGTCCATCGTAACGGTGTAGCCGCATGGTGCCGCCAATGCTGCCAAGAATGCTCCCGTGCTGATCACGACAACTGCTGTCGTCGGATCAGAGACGAAGAAAGCTGAAAAGACTAGCAGTGCGCAAAGCGTCAAGCTTCCGCTGGCAACCCCTTTGCGTGACCAGGCAAGGCTGCCCGTTGCCTTCAGGATCGCGTCGGATGCATAGCCACCCATCATCGATCCCAGCACCGTTGCGATCAACGGCATCGCGGTCAAGATTCCTGACTGTGCTGTTGAAACGCCGCGAGTTTGCATCAAGTAAGTGGCGAACCAACTTGCAAAAAACGCATATCCGGCAGCTCGAAAAAATTGCTGGCCAAAAATCAACCAAGCTGCAGGGCTGGTCAACATCTCCAGCCACATCCTTGCACCGCCTGTCTGGCTTCCTGTCGCCTCTTGCGATTGCGGAACACTGACTTGGTCGCTTTGGGCAGAACTAATGAAACGAAGCTCGGCCGCATTAACACCGCGATGATCGCTTGGTCGTTCGCGAAACCAAAGCCAAAAACCCACGGACCACAACAGCCCCGGGATCGCGAAGATCGCGAAGATCGTTGTCGCTTGAAAGAAACCGAGCATCCACCCAGTCAGCCCAGCACCGATCGCACCGCCAACGGACATCGCAGCGCCCAAGATTCCGCTGGCGCTAGCTCGTTCGGATTGAGGATTCCAAATCGCGATCGAGCGTACCGAACCAGGGAACAAACCGGCTTGTGCGATACCGCTGGACAGGCGGCTTGCGAGAACCCAACCGAAACCGGTTGCCAATGCAATCATCGCACTGCCCAACGACCACGCCGCTGAAAAAATAGGCAGGCAGCGACGCGTGCCATAGCGTTCGCCTAACCAAGCCGTCGGTATTTGGGCCAACGCGTATGTCCAAAAAAACGCAGGTCCAAGAATGAATCCCATTTGTGATTCAGACAGTCCCAAGTCGGCACGTAGTTGACTTTCAGCAACCACCAAACTGTTGCGGCAAAGATAAGCCAACACTGCCGCTACAGCCAACCACCAAGTGACCTGGTGGCGCACACGCGAGGGTCGCTGGGCGTCTGGCTGGTTAGGATCTTTGGCCAGCAGTCGGTTGGGCGGTAGTGTTTTCAAATGAAGCCATCATCGGAACGCAAGCAAATTATAAGATCTCAATCGTCTATGCGATGATTGCCTGAATCACATGCCCATGGTCGACATCCAAGCGTTTGCGGCCTGGAATCTCAAGCTTGCGAGAGTCGAGCCCCAATTGATGCATGATGGTCGCATGGATGTCTGTTACGTAATGCCGGTCTTCGACCGCATGGAAGCCGATTTCGTCGGTCGCGCCGTGAACCACGCCGCGTTTCAATCCACCGCCGGCCATCCAAACGCTGAATCCAAAAATATGATGATCGCGACCATCGGACCCCTGAGATCCTGGCGTGCGGCCAAACTCTGTACCAAATACGACCAACGTTTCATCAAGCATTCCTTGCCGGTCCAAATCTTCCAATAGCGCGCCGATCGGTTGGTCAACGGCCATCGCGTTTCTCTCGTGATTCGCCTTCAATCCGCCATGAGCGTCCCACGCACCCGCACCGCCGCCCCCATGTTGGATTTGAACGAACCGAACACCACGCTGGACTAATCGGCGGGCGGCAAGCATTTGCGACCCGAAATCCGCAGTCGCTTTTTGGTCGATCCCATAAAGATTTCGCGTCTCGGCTGTTTCCTGGGAGAAGTCGAGAGCTTCGGGAACACTTTGTTGCATTCGAAACGCAAGTTCATAAGCGGCGACGCGAGCCTGCATCGCGGGGTCTTGCGGATAGGCCGCGTCGCGCATCGAGTTCAATTGGGAAATCAATTGCGTGCCGACCGCTTTGGCCGGGTCGGGGAATGGACGTTCAGAGCGAGCAAAGTCGAGCGGATTGCCTGGGTCGACTCGCAACGGCACAGCATCGTGAGCCGGTCCGAGGTAATGTCCATCGCTAGCGTTCCAATACTCCCGTTTGCCCATCGAGATAAACTGTGGAAGATTGTCGTTCAACGACGCCAATCCGTAATGGACCCACGCACCCAGATTGGGGAAGTCGCCGTCGTTGCGATGTCGACCCGAATGAAACTGCGATTGAGCGCCATGGTTGCTGTCTGTTGTCCACATCGACCTGACAACCGCCAAACGATCTGCATTGCGCGCAATATGAGGAAACCAATCACTGATCTCGATTCCACTTTCCCCATGTTTGGAGAACCCGACTTGGAGTGGATAAAGCGTATTGCGTTGATTGCCGTTGCCATCAGGGACTACCAATCGTTCGATCGCAAGCCGATCAGGGTTTTGTGTTTCTGCAAAGGGTGTCTCCGCGATCGTCTTGCCCGCATACTTATTCAGCATCGGTTTTGGGTCGAAGCTTTCCATATGGCTGACCCCGCCATTCATAAAGACCCAAATCACGCTTTTTGCCTTTGGTGGAAAATGCGGTTTGCCCGTCGGTGGCGACCACGCGTGGGTATCGCCGTATCCGTCGCGTTGCAACATCGATGCTAAAGCGATTGATGCTAAACCGCTGTGAAGAAAGCTTCGGCGTGAAGCGAAAGGCGTTTTGTCGATCATCATGGCGGGAGGTGGGGAATTGGTGGGAGGCGAGCGTCAGCTAGCGTAACGTTACAAAATCGGTATGGTTCAACAGTGTCCATACAAAATAGGAACGGGCGAGCGATTCAGGGGTGTTGGGTAATTTTAACCAATCATCAAAAGCCGCTCGACTGGCGAGTATTTCCTGCTCAGTCGGTGCAAATCCGACCAACGCAAGAAACGCCAGACGGATGAATCGATCTCGTTCGCTTTCGATTTCAGTTGTCTTATCGTCCTGCGAATCGGAACGGGAAGACTGTGTCAATCGTTCGGCAATGGGCAAGATTGAATCGAGCACCAGGCGACTGTTGGTCAGTGCTAACGCCTGCTGTGGCACAATGCTTTCTTCGCGACGATAACACTCTGTCACCGTCGCTTCATCAAACATGGTTAAGAACAGGTTTCTTTCATTGTTGGAATGAAAGAAATAAAGACTGCGGCGGTTTGAGTCGGTTTGTTCGCCTAGCGGCACGGTCGGCCCTCCGCGCGTTAGGTCCAACTTGCCTGCGAGCGAAAGAATCGTGTCGCGAACCACTTGCGATTCGACTCGCATCGGGTTGCGTCGCCACCAGTTTCGATTATCCACATCCGCGACCATTTCGTGATCGCGATCGACATTGGATGATGACATTCGATAGGTGGAAGACTCCGCGATTAGCCGATGGATGTGCTTCATGCTCCAACCGCTTTCGATAAACTCAGCCGCTAACCAATCCAATAATTCAGGGTGTGTTGGGGCCGTGCCGTTGCGACCGAAGTCGAACACGCTATCAACCAGCGGTGTCCCGAAATGCCGTGTCCAAATGTGGTTCACTGCGACTCGCGCGGTCAGCGGGTGATTGCGATCGGTAATCCAGTTGGCTAGCGCCGTGCGTCGTCCGGTGCTGGTGGCAGGGAAATCGATTTTTGCGTCATCGGCACCGGAGCTCATGAACCTTGTTGCCGACCATTTTGCACCCACGATCGGCTGATACTTGTCCTCCGATGTCACTTCAGAATCGATTGCCGCGTTCGCCTTTTCAAGATTTCCCTTCTCCGTCGAGAGCTGTTTTTCGATCCCTGGGAGCTTATCTTCAGTTACTGATAGCTTCTGCAATTCGAGTTCTGCAATTGCGAGTTGCAATTCAGCGACTTTCGCGACACGCTGGGACTTGATCGCATCGCGGTGCGAAGACTCGGCAACTCCCTTTTGATCGAGATTCTGCTGCGACGCGGTGTCACTGTTTTCTCGCGTGATATCTTCTAACTCCCGATTATCTTCTAATTTCCACTTTTGATTCATTGCAGCGATGCGATTCTGTAAACTTGCGAGTTCCGATTCAGCGGATACTTTCGTTAACTCTGCAATCTGCAATTTGGCTGCTGCGACCTTCACCAATTGTTCCGTCTGCTCTGGTGTTGTCGGATTCTTTAAGTCGCCTTTGGGCTCTTGCAGTTTGGCCGTGGGGTCAAGCGGTTGTAACGAAAACTCGTGGAAGACGGCGATCGCATCGAAGGTTGTCAATTGCAACGCACCGTCGCGCCGCGGCAGCGGTGATCGCCAAGCGACAACCGTGGTGCCATCCAAGTCGACATTGATCAGATCGCCTTGGGTACGAATCCTGAGTGTGTACTGTTTGTTCAGCTCGATTGGCATTCCTCGCATCGCATCGCCGGGATAGTTGTCAGATCCCGATTTTCGATAAGCGGCCTGGACCTTGGAGCCTCCCGAAACCGCGCTGACATAAACATGCTGGTGTTGGTCAGCGGACGATTTGGTGTTTTCGTTCTTAGCATCAACATCAAATGCGATACCAACGCTCCGCCATTTGCTGCCGCCTAACGTCGTGAACTTCACAGTTGCATCAAAGTCACGAGGCGTTGACGCCAGCAAACGGACTGCGGCTCTCTGGGGGCCATCCAGCGATTGTTGCAGTTTCCCTGGTTGATGGTCCCATTTCCCATCGACCAATTGCCATCGACTGGAATCAAGATTTTTGAAGTCGTCAAATACGACGCCAGCTTTGTTTTGATCTGCTGGCGAAGCTTGCGAGTCGTTCGGGTTGGATGCTTCGGTCTTTCCCGGCGATTTGGATAACATTTCGGCATGCTGAGACTCCGCCGCTTGCAGATTCTGTTTGGCTTGGGCGATCGCGGTATCGGCGCCAATTACTTTTTGCTTGGCATCGGCGAGGTAAAGTTCTTGAACCCAAACGCGACGCTCGGTTTCCCAGGCTTCAGGCGGTAGAGCCAGCGGTTGTATCTCAAGCTGTTTAAAGCCGAGGATTTCGGGAACACCAGGCGGGATCACCTGTGATTTGTCGGGATTGGCTTCTTCGCCTCGAACAAACAGGTAGGTAGGCGCATCGAGCAACGCGTCAAAGACTCTGGGTAACGCATTGCGATCGTAGTTCGATTCACCTGGCAACAGATCGAGCCGAACATGATAAGGTTCAAAGAATGCTCGCATCCGATAATAATCTGCTTGTGGTAACGGATCATACTTATGATCGTGACACTTCGAACAGTTCATCGTCAGCCCTAAGAAACTCTTGCTGACATGTTCGACCGTTTCGTCCATCCATTGGTGGCGATTGAACAAGAAGAAGTTGCGCGCGAGGAAACCTGTGGCTCGTAAGTGATTCATGTCGGTGGGCGATAATTCGTCCCCAGCCAGCATCAATCGGACCATTTGATCATAAGGGAGATCGTCATTGAGCGACTCGACAATCCAGTCACGCCAATGCCACATGTGTTGCTGGCTGTTTCGCAGTTGGCTGCCCAATCCCCACCAATCGCTATAACGCCAGATGTCCATCCAATGCCGTGCCCAACGCTCGCCGTGTCGCGGATCGTTTAGCAATCGTTCGACTAGATTTCGATAGGCTTGATCGTCGAGTTCGATTTCACCGTTTGACCCCAGCAATTCGACCAACTCCGCCGGACTCGGTGGCATACCAATCAGATCTGTGTACAAGCGTCGGACCAATAACGGTGCTTCTGCGGCGACTTGCGGTCTTAGACCGAGTCGCTGGTGGTGTGAAGCGATGAACGCATCGATCGGATGCTGGCCCCACTGGCTGCCGGTGTTTGCTGGTACTTCAGGTCGTTCGATCGGCTGGAACGCCCAGTGCAATCTTGGGTCTTGTTCGGGTTGGTCATCCTCGGGGGTCGTTGCCCCTCGATCGATCCATTGCCGCAATGCATCGATCTGGCTTGCGGAAAGCGGCTCACCTTCGGGCGGCATGCGAGTCGTTGCATCTGGGTCGGTGATTCGCTCGATCAGCAGGCTCGCCGCTGAATCGCCGACTACGATAGCTGCACCACTGTCGCCGCCCCGTCGGATCAATTCGCCTGAATCAAGTCGTAATTCGCCTTGCTGCTGCAAGGCACCGTGACACGCGAAACAGCGTTCTTTCAGCAACGCTTTGACATCTCGCTGGTAGTCAACGTGATCGTCTGCGAACGAACTTGCCGTTTCGATGATCGATAGACTTGCGATCAAAGCGGTTAATGACAGAGCAAGCAGAGAGCGGCAGGTGGGCAAGCCGGCGGGGGGAAAATGCATCGGACCAATAACTCCCAAGGCAGTGAATGGATCCAATTTAACACGACTGAATGGTCATGTAGGCATAGAATGACGATTTCTGCGGGATTTCGTGGCGATGGGTGGTTGAATTGTCACCAACCGACCACAGGGTTACCCGCGACGACCGGACGCTAATGCGTTGCGGATGATTTGGCAAGCTGATCGACAAATTGTTGAACGACCGGGCGCTGGTCGACATGGGGATTAACGTGAGGTCGTGCGGCAAGTAGGTGAGCTTGTGCGTCCTTTGCCGTTCTGCCGCGATACTTGATCAACCAGCACATTGCGACGGTGGCACTGCGAGCTCGTCCGGCTTTGCAGTGGATATAAACCATTTCACCACGACTGACATGGTCCTGAACGAACTCGACTGCGGCAGTCACGTCGTGCAGGCTCGGGTGCGTGAAGTCCGTTGTTGGCATGTGGAACTGCTCGATCCCCAACCGTTTGTAATGCGTTAACGGGCCACAGTATTCTTCGCATGTATTGACCACCGCGCGAACGCCGATGTCGTACAATCGCTGGGCATCGCTAGCGAACGGATAACCGCCCAACAACACGAGTGGATCGATCGGGTCCCACCAGTTTCGAACCTTCAGCCAACGCCCTAGCAGTGAGTTCCAGAGCAAGGTTGGGTAGAAAACCGCACGTGCGTAAAGCCGGCTAGTCCACGGGGTGTGCGTTTTCAACGCGGAGCTCCTTGTTGCAGACTCGGTTTGCCTGGCAGCATGCGGTCGAGTGCTTTGAGAGCTACAGGAAAAGGTGGCTTCAGTTCTTCGGATTGCGACCACCACTTATCGAGAACATCGACCACTGCCGATTCCATGGGGCCAAACCAGGTTTGTATCGCGATGTCGATCAAACTTGCTGTTACTGTTGGTGATTGAGTCATTTCCAAATAGCAAGCCGCGTCCAGAACCACGGGCAAACCGGCCAAAGCGACGACCAGCGATGCACGGGCGCGGTTTTCGGTATCGTCGGACGCTGGCGTCGGCAAAACCATCGTGCCGATGCCGATTCGTGTCAGCAACCAAGTGAGTCGCAGGACCTCGGGGACTGACGGGACCGGGTTGGTCAACACCGCTTCGATCCACAGCGTTGACGTTGCCGGATCGCAATCGCCGTCACCGCCGCGATACGGTGAAAGCAGGACGCAGTCAGCACTTTTGGGAATGAACGATTCGTGGGTTTTCTTTGCGATTCGACGCAGCAATCCCGCCCCGTAACCATCCCACTGTTCGCGGATTGGCCTGGCTCGCAGCGACAGTTGTTGCGACGACTTGGGAAAACGTTCTTGATACGCCAGTCGTGTGTCGGCCAAGCATGTCAGGGTTGCTGAAGCGCACGGATCGAGGCCTAGCTCGCCGATGCCCGCAGCCATCAACGCCGCTCGGCAGGCATCCTGGTCGTTCGATCCTGATGCGGCCGCTGCGATCAAATGGCTCCAGAACGATTCCAGATCGAGCTCCGCAGCGGCCAAGCGTTTGGTCAGTTCGGCAAGCGGTTCGGCGATCTTTGTCGCCAGTGTCGGATCGATCCCCGATGCACCAGCGGCCCAGCAGCGTGCGGCATGCAGTGGGGAAAGCTTGTCGCCGATCTCCCAGCGAATGCGTGTCATGACGGTTCGCCCATCTGCCGACGAATCCACGCTTCCAGTTCGTCGAAATCGACCGGCGGATACTTCGTCAAATCCGGTCGCAGGATCGTCGCTTCGCGCATGTAGGTGTGCTGGATCTCGTGTTGCAGCTTTCGTGTATTCCAGTGAACCAAGATTCGAATGCACCGCGGCAGCGACCCAGGGACCGAGACCTCGTAGCCGCACAGCAGCGGCACGTCGATCCAGCCGAGTTGGCGAGCGGCCAGCGCAGGAAACTCGGCCGTCAAATCTTTCGTCACGGTAAAAATCGTGCTCGCGACATCGATCGACTCAATTTCATTACGACGGATCATCAACGCCAACAATTGTCGAGTCGCAGTCAGGATCTCGTCGCGTGAATCGGTCTCCACCGTCGTTGCGCCACGCACGCCGCGGCAAAACATCGGGGCAGACGAAGCATTCGAAATCGAGTTGGAAGCAAGCGAACTCGGTTCGGGCGAATGGGGCGATCGGGCGGGAAGCGACATTTCCGATTCTGAAATT
>DNWZ01000750.1:9598-15815 GCA_003506095.1 Planctomycetaceae bacterium
GCAAGATCTGCGATACTCGCATCTGTGACCAAGCCGTCGCAGCCCATTTCAAAACATGCTCGCTCAAGGACGAATCCTGTGACCCAGCCGAGAACAAGGTATCAAGAAAAGATCATCAAAAATTACTACCGCAACCTCGATGCAATCGCGCTGCAGAAGGCGATGGAACAGGTGACGGAGTTGTATTTGTCGGAAGGGAAGAAGCGAGAAGCTGTTTGGCAGCGGCTGGTGGGCAACTTGGAAAAGGCCGGGCTGCACCCTGACCAAGTCAAGCACTTACGCGAACAGGATGACCCGGCATTGATCGCCGAAGCGCTAAAGAAGCTTGTCTAAGCATCGCGTGAACATCAAGTGACGTAGCGGGATTCGCTAGAAATCCGACTGCCCAATCGCCCGACGGAAGTCTGGCGACGACCGCTACCAACCGTTTTTCCGCATCTTGAAATCGGTTTCCCCATTGCAACCGATGCCACCACCGGGCTAGGTGCGGGTTGCGATCGCCACCATCGATTGTGCGTCACTTTCCACTGTTGCTTAAAAAACACGGTTCACTCGCTCCGCATTTTGATCGCATTGACCCGCAGGTAGTCCTTGTTGAACTTGTTGTCGCCACCCCAGGATTTCGCAATCCCGCGCCACCCGCACTACCGCTACTGGTATACTAGGATGCCAGGGTGTCGCGTCTATCTCACGATTGACGTGTTTTTCACCATTTGAACCACTTCAGATCCAGAGCAATCGCCATGATCGGTATGAGTCTACACGGTTTATCAAGCCTTCTGTCCATGGCAATGGCGCCCGCGATGGTGCCCACAATCGGCCAGGCCACCACTCAGGTGTTGGTGATGGTCGGTGTTGTGCTGGGCATCGGCTTCCTTGGCTTTTTGTTTATCTTTTCGGTGCGATATGGCAAGCTGTGGATTCAAGCCATCATGTCACGTGCCGATGTCAGCTTGATGAGCCTGATTCGGATGCATTTCACCAAAGTCGATCCGAGCGTCATCGTTCAAGGCAAAGTCATGGCGGCCCAGGCGGGCCTGAGCATCGATCGCGAAACGGGCATCAGCACCCGTCGGCTTGAGTCGCATTATCTTGCCAATGGCAACGTTAAAAATGTGATCCACGCGATCATTGCGGCACAGCGAGCGAGCATTCCGCTGGATTTCGACCAGGCTTCTGCGATCGACTTGGCCGGTCGTGACGTCTTGGACGCTGTTCAAACCAGTGTTTATCCCAAAGTAATCGACTGCCCCGATCCTCGCCGTAGCGGCAAAACGACGCTCAGTGCCATCACCCGTAACGGTATCGAACTGCGTGTTCGAGCCCGGGTCACCGTGCGAACGAACTTGTCCCAGCTGATTGGCGGAGCGACCGAGGACACGATCATTGCCCGCGTCGGTGAGTCGATTATCAGCTCCATCGGTTCGGCTCAGTCGCACTTCGAAGTGCTTGAGAATCCCGATATGATCACGCGTGCCGTACTCAGCCGTGCCCTCGATTCGCAGACGGCATTCGAAATCGTCTCGATCGACATTGCCGATATTGATGTTGGTGAAAACATCGGTGCCCGTTTGCAAACCGACCAGGCCGAAGCCGACACGCGAGTGGCTCGCGCAACAGCTGAACGCCGGCTGGCCGAAGCGATCGCGCATGAGCAAGAAATGAAGGCTCTGGTGGCTAGCAATCGCGCCGCTCTGGTTTTGGCCGAGGCCGAAGTGCCGCAAGCGATGGCCGACGCCTTCCGAGCCGGCCGAATCAGCGATTCCAACGGCGTTGTCAATTAGCAACCGGGCCGAGTCGTCCAATCAACCTGCGAACAGGCTGTTTATCAACAGCTGCTCATCAAACGCTCGTCCGCTGCAGTCGCCGCTGGGTGTGGTTTCGCGAAATCTGCACAGCAGCTAGACTTGCGTCTCGGGGCGATTCGGTGTTATGACTACGGAAAGCTCAGGAACGAAAAAAGCCCGTAAAAAAGGGCCAGTGAAGAATCGGATGGGTGGCCGAGCGGTTTAAGGCACCGGTCTTGAAAACCGGCGTAGTCGAAAGGCTACCGTGGGTTCAAATCCCACCCCATCCGCTTTCGGGGGCGCCTCAGTAGTTTGTTGCTACTGAGATCGACCCTTAATCGTTTTCTTGTGAACGTTGCACCGGGTAAAAGCGACTCAAGGCAGAGTCCCAAGACGCCGCTATTTCTTTGACAGTGACCAATCTTTGCGTTGGCGACTGCTGGGGATGCCCATCTTCTTGCGATATTTGGTGACGGTTCGGCGAGCGACCGTAAGGCCGTGTTTTCGCATTTCGTCGACCAAGTGTTCGTCGCTCAGCGGATCGCTCTTGTCTTCCTTGTCGATCACTTCTTGCAACTTCAAGCGGATCGTGTCCCAAGCGACATCGTCACCGTCATCGGTTTGGGTGCCACCGACAAAAAACTTTCGCAGCGGCAGGATGCCCCGTGGGGTTTGCATCCATTTGTCGTCGACGGCGCGGCTGACCGTGGTGACGTGAACGCCAACGCGATCGGCGATCTGCTGCATCTTTAGCGGTTCGATTGCTTCAGGGCCCTCGTCAAGGAAACGCGTTTGGTGTTCCACAATCGCTTGGGCGACCTTTGTCAGCGTCCCGCGACGTTGTTCGATCGCGTCGATCAACCACTGGGCGCTATTGATTTTTTTCTTGATGAATTCTCGTTCTTCGGGCGTACTGGTCGGGTCTTGCAAGCGACGTCGATAGTATTCGCTGATGAACAGCGTGGGGACACGATCGTCTTCGAGGCGTACCTTATAAACGCCGTTCTCATCTTGATCAAGAATCACATCCGGGGTGACCGTTGGCACATAGGTTTTCATAAACGCAGCCCCAGGTTTGGGGTTCAGCTTATGCATCTCTTCGCGTGCCGCTTGAATCGTTTCGATCGAGAACGCGGTCTTCTTTTGAATGATCGGCAATCGATTCTCGGCCAAATCTTCGAGGTGGCTTGAGATCAGCGTTTTCATTTCGTCATAGTAGCGCAAGTCGCTGCTAAGCTGGTTGATCAGGCATTCTCGCAAGTTTCTGGCTGCGATTCCTTGCGGTTCCATCGCCTGGATGATCTTGAGTGCTTCTTCGGCGACCGTCAAATCGTCAGGCGTGTGGTTGGGTGGCAGTAGGTCGACCAGCGGCATTCGCAGGTAACCGCCATCGCGAGCATCAAGCGTACTGATGATCCTTTCAGCGAATTGCTCGACTCGATCATCGATGTCCAGTTCGGCCAATTGATGCAGCAAGTAATCGTTCAGCGACTCAGGCCGCATTTCGGCATTGCTCATCAGGTCGTGCCGTCGGTCGGCATCGTCCTGCATGCGGTTGGAAGATTGGCGGAACGAGTCGTCGAAGGTGCTGGGCAGCTCGCTGTCCATGTTCACCAGACGCTCGAAATCGTCGGTGTTGTCCCCGTTTTCGACGACCAACTCCTTTTCCATTTCGGAGACCGGTTCGTTTGTCGATCGATCCTCGTCATCGCCTTCATCAGGCGCGTTGGGGTCAATTTCCTGCTGTTCCAACAGCGGATTCTCGTTCATTTCTTGCTCGATCCGCTCCTGCAACGCCATCAACGGCAGCTGCAGAATCTCCATCGACTGGATCATCCGCGGTGCGAGCTTTTGGGTTTGTAGTTGGCGGGCTTCGAGGCCCATCGACATTCGCATAAATCGGTCTCAGTTGGGGGCGTTGAAGTATGCGATGGAAAACATCTGTGGGACAAGAGACAAAAATCCGGTACAGCAAACGTCGGAGGTCGCAATCTGCATCACAACGTTTGTCGTCCGGTTAACGCATCGGCCAAAACCTCACGATTGGCATACTCCAACACGCTTCCGGCAGTGATGCCACGAGCTAATCGCGTGATTCGCACCGGAAACTCGCTCAATAAGTTTGATATAAAAAGAGATGTTCCGTCACCTTCCACCGTGGGGTTTGTCGCCATAATCACTTCTTCGATCCCGCCAGCGGCAACCCGCTCGACCAAGGCATCGATCGTCAATTGATCAGGCCCTACGCCGTCCAGCGGTGCGATCCGACCAAGCAGTACATGATACAGTCCACGGTAGGCGGCCGATTGCTCTAAACTCATTAAATCTCGGGGTTGTTCGACGACACACAATTGTGTGGTGTTGCGTCGCGGGTCCCGACAGATGTCACACCGCTCCTGTTCGGCCAAGTTAAAACAATCCGAACAATAATGGACGCTTTCGCGGACTCGACGAATCGAATCGGCCAGTGCGAGCGCGTCCGCTTTGGGGACACGCAGCAAATGGAATGCCAATCGCTCGGCCGATTTTCGGCCGATCCCTGGCAAACGTCCGAGCTGCTGCACCAGCTCGTTTACACTTCCCGCAAACTCGGACATGCGGTTTATGCCCCACCGGTCAGCGAGCCGAGCAACGAATCGAGCCCCGGCAGGTTGAGGTTCATTTCGCTGGCGACACGCTGAATCGCTTGAGCATATTCGCGTTTGGCCGATGCGCCGGCGATGTTCGTCGCTTCGATGATCCAGATTTCCAAGTGAGCGTGGCCGCGTGCTTCGTCGCCAACGCGGATTTCCTGCATTTCGCCGATTCCGTTGATGATGACTTCAACAGCGCCGTCGCCCGCCGTGGCGATGATTCGCTGCTCTCGCATCTCCACCGTCACCTCCTTCATCTTGGGCCCGATGTTGTGCATGTTGCTGAGGATCGATGAAATATTGCCCAATCCGCCGATTGATTTAAACATAGTGGGTTGTGTGATGGAGGGACGTGGGAAGTGGGAATGGAGTGCAAGGGAAATCAAACAGAGCCTAGGCGCCAGCCTCCTGGCGCTGGGCAGGACCGTCAGTGGAACCGGCTTCGGTGGTGAGCGGGCGTGGCGGGTCGATTCTGACGATTTCACCGCCAAAAATCTCCAGGCAGCTCTGCACGTACGGGTCCAGTTCGACTTCTCGCATCATCTGGGCGCGCGATTTGGCGGCCAAGGCGGGGCGGCCTGCCGGATTCATGCCGCCCGAAATGGTCGACGACGAAGACGGTTTAAATCCCGGTTTGCTAGCCCCAGGGTCAAACCGCGCGACCGGTGCATCAAAGGGCCGGGCAGGTGTGCTGGATGGAGGTTGCGCAGCGGCAGGCGGCTTTGATGGTGACGGTGATGGCGAACGTGTTTGCGAAACCGGCGACGCGACCGATCCGTTGGGTGGCATCTGCGGCGTGGCGGTCGAGGTGGCCGCCGGTGGTCGCACGCTGTGGGCCGAGTGCGCGATCACGATTTTGTCGTCTTCGCCGGGCGATTGCGACGCCTGTTGATTCAATGCCGCACGCGGACTTACCGACGATTCGGACGCCGGACCAGCCGCCGCTAGCGGCTCAAGCTTTTTTTTTTGATCTGACGAAGCTGGTCGACCGCCGACCAGTGACTTGCCACCACCCAGCGAAGCGGCCAGATCCGATACCGCTTGCAGGTTGGGCAAGTGGCAGATTTGGACCAACGTGGACTCCAGCAACACTCGGCCATGCAGGCTGTGGCGGATTCGAACCAGTGCATGATCGATCAATCCGAGGATCGCCAATACGGTTTGCAGGCCCCATTGTTGCCCCAGCGATTTCAGTTCGCCGTGCAGCGATTCGCCAGTGTGTCGTTGCATTTCGGCTGGGCAACCGACCGTGGCAAGCATCAGGTCGCGGAAGTATCCGAGCAATTGTTCGGCCAACTGGCCAGCCGCGACGCCTTGGCCACAGGCACGCTCGATCTGTTGCAGCGTCGCCAACGCGTCACCGGCCGCGAGCGCCTTGCCGAGGTCGTGCAGGCGAGCGTCGTCTGCTGTGCCAAGCATCGAGTGGACCGTTTGTGTGGTCAATTCACCGCTGCTGAAGCTCATTACCTGTTCAAGCAGCGATTGGCTGTCGCGCATCGAACCGTCGGCGCGGCGAGCGATCAATCGCAACGCTTCTTCATCTGCCTTGACCCCTTCGGCGTCGACAATTTCACGCAATCGCCCGAGAATCGATTCAGTTTGGACCGGCGCGAAATCGAACCGTTGGCAACGGCTGAGCACGGTGATCGGAATTTTCTCCGGATCCGTGGTACAGAAGATGAACTTCACGTGCGCCGGCGGCTCTTCAAGCGTCTTGAGCAACGCGTTGAAGGCTGGTCCAGTCAACATGTGGACTTCGTCGATGATGTAAATCTTGTACCGCGATCGGCTCGGACG
>DNWZ01000814.1 GCA_003506095.1 Planctomycetaceae bacterium
GGCTGAGGAAAGTTGCTGGTTGCTGGTTGCTAGAGGCTAGAGGCTAGTTGCGAAGCCAGCATATCTTGAATGCTCGCTTCAAGCGAAATTTGAGGCGTCCAACCGGTGTCCGCTACGAGATCGCTCGGATCCGCGATGCTTCGCGAGATGCCCGATCGCGGATTGACCTTGCACCCGTGATCCGGAACAATGTTCATATCGATCCTCAGCGCCCTTACGATACCTTCGGCAAGTTCGCCGATGGTAACGCCTTTTCCGCGACCGACGCTGTAGGGGCAGTCGCTTCGTCCGCGTTCAATGATCGCCAGGTACGCCGCGGCGGCGTCGCGGACATCGATAAAATCTCGCACCGAATCCAGATCGCGAATGGCGATTTGCTTCTCGCCGCGAGCCCAAGCATCGCGAATGCGGTGCACCAGCGCGGCCGGTACGTAACGCGTCGCCAATCCGGGACCGATCAAATTAAACGTCCGGCATAGGAAGACTCGCACACCCTGTTTCCCATCGACAAGCCGTCCCAATTCCAGCGAGGTTTGACGGGTTTGCCCGTAAAGTGATGCGGGAACGGCAGGCCGAGAACTACCCAGCGACGTTTCGCCGTCACGCATCGGACCAAAACTCGCGGCGCTACCAACCAATAACACGGAAACCGGCTTCGCAAGCGATTCGCATGCCGAAAGCAAGTTCCAGGTACCCGCAATATTCATATTGATCATTTCGCTGGGTCGTGTCGCGTCCGAACACCCCGCAAGATGCACGACTATATCCGGCCGAATTTTGTGGATCGCATCCTCAGCAACTTGTTTGTTTCCGAAATCGATCTGAATCCATGCCAGGTCTCGGTACTGAGCCAACCCATCGGGAATCTCCGCCGATCTACTCGATGCAATGAGCGTATACTTTTCTCGATTTCGTAGGGATGCGATCAAATGGCCACCGCTACAACTCGTTGCGCCCGTAATCAAAACACGCTTCGGCACCAAGCTACTCATCGATAACCACAAAGACCTGCGAACCAATCCGCAACGCGCAGTTGCGTCTGTTTGCCTTCATGATAAGCAGTAAGCGGCTTACCTTTCTTCACTGCTATTCGCCACAATCGTCTCGCATGGTTTTGGCGGAATCGGGTCAACGCCCGCATTTGGTCATCGCGTGAAAGTGGACACGCCGCGTCCATCAATGCATCCACCCTTATTCGGCCTTCACCGCGCAGGTAGTCCAACTCGGCAGCGCTATCGCGAAAAGCTTGCCCTTCATGCTGGCGCCACCAAACGAGCGCAGGTGGCATGAAAACCGTGTTCCACCGCGCTGCCATCCTGTACCATAAATCGATATCACTGATTACCCCGACATCGCGATACCCTCCCACCGTCTCGAAAGCATCACGACGAATGATCGAAGCCGACGGCCCAGCCGACAAACACCCACGCCCCAAAAACTCTAGGCGATAAGTTTCTTCAGGCGTCAATGAAAACGGGTAGGGCATCAACTGCTGGGTATGCGGCGACGAGACTGCCAGTGCCGCCCCGGGGTCGGAACAAACGAACCGATACATCGCTTCGAGACCATACGGATAAATCATATCATCCGAATCAAGAAACTTGATCCACGAACCTCGCGCCATGCTTGCGGCGTAATTTCGATTTGTAAACTGCCCAAGGTTCACCAAATTGCGATGCAGCCGTATGCGGCTATCTAATTTTGAGATTTGTGAGGCGATGGCAAAAGAGTCGTCCGTCGACGCATCGTCACAGACAACAATCTCATAGTCATTAAACGTCGACTCTAAAATGCTCGATATCGCATCGGCTAAGTATTCTGCACGGTTGTAGACCGTTACCAGTACCGAAATCAAAGGGGTGATCTGAGTCATCGAAGATTACGAAACGCCAGTCCTGGACCGACGCGAGGACGCTAACGATTCGATGACTTGAAACATCGCACTGCCGGCAACGTCCCAATCGTAATGTTCCTCGACAAGCTTTCGTGCGTTAAAGCGAATCGAATTAAAGAGTAGTTGGTCACTAGCTAATTCGATAATCGCATCCGCAAATGCGTCCGGTCGGTCGCGTACCACAATGGTTTGCCCATCTTCGACAGCGATCCCTTCACACCCGATCGACGTCGAAACGACGGGATTGCCAAAGCCCATCGCTTCCAAAATCTTCAAACGAGTCCCACTTCCCAGCCTGAGCGGACAAATGGAGACACCAGCATCAGCGTAAAGCGGCTGAAGTTCGTCCACACGGCCGACAAGCTTGACTTTAGGGTCTTGCTTAACAGAAGCGACTTGCGGGTTGTCGTCTCCCGACCCAATCACCGTCAATCGCATGTCGGGGCAACGCCTGATGATCATCGGCCAAATCACCTGGTGAAACCAGAGCAAGCCATCAATATTCGCTCGCGTGGTCAAGCTTGCGCAGTAAACCAAAGTTCTTGATGCATGTTTATCCCGTCGCACATCGAAAGTGATCGATCGCGTATCCACCCCATTAGGAATCACCGTACCCTGAAAGCAATCGCCATTGAGCTTGTGAAACACGTCTAAATCATCCTGGCTGCACGCAAACACGTGTTCGGCGAACTTCGAAAGTGCCGACTCCTTTTTGAGCAAGCGATCGTAAGCTGGACCGTATAACCGATCTTTCGAACCGCGTGCGTCGAATTGCTTTTGCAATTGATGATTGACATTATGCATGTCGACGATGATTCGAGCTTCGGGGCAGATCTTTCTGATTTGACGTGAGCAAAGTAGCGACTCTAACTCGGAGAGTACCACGACATCCGGTGGATCTCGCCGGATCGATTCAACCAGCGTGTCCCGAAGCGCGAGCGTCAAGCTATTGGTCGGCTCCTGAAGACTGCGAGACTCGCGTAACGTTACCCAGCGATCTCGGATTCGCCGGGAAAACGCCCGCCGTTGAGTTGCCCACTCGAACGAATGTACGTTGACATTACAAACGTCGTCGTTGAATGCTTTGCGAACGAGATCATCGGAACTGGTATTCGATACCGGAAAGATCGCCTGGACGGAGCACCGGCGCCCCAACTGGCGAATCAAATGAAAGGCACGCAGTGCACCTCCATTGTGTAACGGATAGGGATGCCAAGGGACAACAGCCAAAACAGCAAGATTTTCTCGCAACGAAGCCAC
>DNWZ01000274.1:0-10786 GCA_003506095.1 Planctomycetaceae bacterium
GTGAACTTCGATTACGCTTCGCTGGGCGATGATCGTGTCACGGTTCTGATGGCGTGGGTGAATTATCGATTCAATGACGGCTTTGATCTCTATTTCGGAAAGGGAAAGGTTCCGGGATCGCGCGAATGGTTGCTGTCGGCGATGAATACGATGTCGCCCGATCGTTCGATGGCGACAACTTTTTTTCGGCCCAGCATCACGACGGGAATTTGGGCCAAGGGTCAACCGCTGGACCGGCTTTACTACCAAGCGATGGTCGGCAACGGTTTCAACACCACGTCGGCCGGATTTCGTGATCTGGATACCAACTTTGTCTATTCGGCCAACAGTTGGTGGGAACCGCTGGGTGATTTCGGTGCGATGTATTCGGACCTCGATTTTCGCGATCAGCTTGCGGTTCGGACCGGCGCAAGCCTGACCACATCCCGCCAATCGGCGACCCAGTTCGATTCGCAAGCACCCGAAGAAACATTCATCCGTTTGTCTGACGGAACGAATCTGACGACCGTCGGCGCACTTGCGCCGGGCGTTCAGGTAACCGATTATTCGCTCTATTTAGCGACATTCGACGCTGCGACGAAGTATCGCGGTGTCAGTTTCAGCGGTGAATATTTTTTGCGTTGGTTGGCCGACATCGCCGGCGACGGACCGATTGCGGGCGACCGACGCGATCTGTTTGACCACGGGATTTACGTTCAAGCGGGTGCATTTGCCATCCCAAAACGCTTGGAGTTTTTTGCCCGCTCGTCGGCAGTTTTCGGACCGTTCGGAAACGGCTCCGAATACGCCGGCGGCTTCAACATTTTTTTCCGCGGTACAGAGAACTGGCGATTTTGTTTCGATGTCACGCGTGTGATCGACTCATCGGCAGACCAGGTTCGCACGGGCTACGCTGCTGGCGCGACGGGTTTCTTGGTTCGCGGCCAATTGCAAACGATGTTCTGACGCCGCAATCGTTTGTACGGCCGCGTTTTGGTTGAAGATTTTAACCGTACACTCGGCCTTCGCGCCGGTACCGCGGATGTTTTGCAATCGCCTGGTGGTCGTCCAGCATCGTGACTTGAAACACGCCGACGGCGGCCAGCAGACTGTCTAGCGCGTCGCCGCCAGGATTCGACAGCATCACTTTTCGTTGCGATGGCGTGATGTCGACGATTTTTTCAACGGTAGCAAGAATGGTTTTGCGGACCGCGATTTTCTCAGGTGTCGGCGATTTACCGCCAACTTGTTTGTACATGCGGTGTGGCAACGCCAATCGTTTCAGCGTCGATGACGGACACGCTTCGACGACGACGCGTTTGACCGGCGAAGCCGAATCGCTCAGCTTTTCGAATTGAAATGGCAATACTGCAGTCTCCGTTGAAGCATGAACGTGCCGCAGGATGTCGCGCATGCCGTGAAAGGTTTGGTAGATGATCCGATAGTGGTAACAATCGAATGGCGTTTGTGTCTCGCGATCGGTGACGCGGCGGATGTGCATCAAGTCGCTGATCTGGCGAGTTCGCTCGACAAGAAAACGTCCGTAACTCTTCGCATCGCCTTCAAACCTGCCGATCGACTCGAGTTGTTTTGCCCAGGTGCCCAGCTTGAGTTCGACCGGCAGCCCAAATGGGAAATCGAATCCCCAAAGTGATGCTCGTGATTCATTGACCTGCTGGACAAGATACGCGTTGACATCGTCGCGATCGTCGCTGGCCGCGAGTTTGCCCAGCGGCGATAATTCAACGAGTTTCAATCGCTGGCGATCGGATTGGATTTCGGTTTTCGATATCCAAGCGTTCAGGCCGCTGAGTCGCGCGCCGCTGAAATCGACTCCGACAACGTGATCAAAATGAGGCAGTCGGATCGGCATAGGTGTTAAGTCGACAGTGGATTTGACGGTGACTTCAAGGTTCTTGGTAACGCCCAAGCGCGGCACTTCCAACAAAACCCTAGTCCAGTGGCAACCAAGTTGACCGTTTTTCATTGACCAGTGACAATGCTCGCTCAACACGATTCACCGATCCAGATCCCAAACATTCGCAAAGCAGTTTCCCATGAGTACCGCATCGGCTCACCAGCACGCGACGGCCTCGGTTCCCGACCATCGCGGTCGATTCGGCGATTTCGGCGGTCGATTCGTCCCTGAAACGCTAACGCGAGCGCTCGATCAACTGGCCGAGGAGTACGACAAAGCGAGGAAGGACCCCGAGTTCCAGCGTGAACTCAATGGTCTGCTAAAGACGTTTGTCGGACGTCCCAGCCCGTTGTATCACGCCAAGCGATTGAGCAATGCGGTCGGTGGGGCGCAGATTTGGCTCAAGCGAGAAGATTTGAACCATACCGGTGCGCATAAGATCAACAATACGATCGGCCAGACGTTGCTGACGTTGCGGATGGGCAAAACGCGAGTGATCGCCGAAACGGGTGCCGGTCAACACGGCGTCGCCACGGCCACCGCGTGTGCTCACTTCGGGTTGCCATGCACGGTGTACATGGGGGCCGAGGACATCCGTCGCCAGAAACCAAACGTATTCAGCATGCGATTGCTTGGGGCGACGATCAGCCCGGTGGAAAGCGGTTCAAGGACGCTGCGCGATGCGGTCAACGAAGCGATGCGAGATTGGATGTCGTCTGTCGAGGATACGCATTACATCATCGGCAGTGTGATCGGACCGCATCCGTTCCCCATGATGGTGCGAGACTTCCAGTCGGTGATCGGCCGCGAGACGCGAATGCAGTGCGTCGATTCGTTTGGCAGTTTGCCCGACTGCGTCGTCGCTTGCGTGGGCGGTGGCAGCAATGCGGCAGGGATGTTTTATCCGTTTGTCGAGGACGAGGGTGTGCGGATGGTCGGTGTGGAAGCCGGCGGCCGCGGCGGAAAACCAGGCGATCACGCTTCACCGTTGACTTACGGCAGCCCGGGCGTTTTGCACGGCAGTTTCAGCTATGTCATGCAAGACGAAGATGGCCAAACTTGCGACGTTCACTCAATGAGTGCGGGTTTGGACTACCCAGGCGTTGGGCCAGAGCACAGCTATTGGAAAGATACCCAGCGGGTCGATTACATCGAATGTCAAGATGATGCGGCATTGGCCGCGTTTGACCGTTTGGCTCGCAGCGAAGGAATCTTGGCGGCTCTTGAGACGTCGCATGCGGTTGCTAAAGCGATCGATATTGCCGCTGGTATGTCACCGAAGCAACATTTGGTAATCTGCTTGTCCGGTCGCGGCGATAAAGACGCGATGGAATTGGCAAGGCTTCGTGGACAATCTTGGGAGTGATCGCGTGACGGCATCCATCGGGCTAACTTGGCTGGGCCACGGATCGTGGCTGATTGAACCGACCGGTTATGAGAATGAATCGGCCGATGCGCCACTACGAATCGTGCTCGATCCGTTTCTGACCGACAATCCAAGTGCCAAAGTCAAGCCGGATCAACTCGGCGCGATCTCACATATCCTTGTCTCACACGCTCACTTTGACCACATCGGCGACGTGGCAAAGATCGCTAATGCGAATGACGCGACCTTAATCGCGAACTTTGAGGTGGCACAGTGGTTCCAGCAAAATCATGGCATCCATAAGAATGTGATGATGAACACTGGCGGAAGGGTTGCCTTGCCATGCGGCGATCTGTTGATGACACCGGCCTTGCACAGCAGCAGTTTCCCCGATGGCACGTATGGCGGAAATCCGGTCGGGTTTGTGCTGCGATGTGGTGGCAAGCGAGTCTATTTTGCCTGCGATACAGCTTACTTTAGCGACATGGCCCACTATGCCCACCGCGTCGATTTAGCAGTTTTGCCGATCGGCGATTTGTTCACCATGGGGATCGAAGAATCGTTGGCGGCGATCAAAGCGATCGAACCACGACGCGTCGCTGCGGCGCATCACGGCACTTGGCCACCGATCGCCCAAGATGTCAATCACTGGGCACATCGCGTGAAGAATGAAACCAATGCCGACCCAGTCGTGCTGGCTGTAGGTGATAACTGGCAAGTGTAAGCACATCCGCCTAAATCATCTGGTATTCACTATGGCGTGATGCTAGGTACAAGCCTTGTGAGTGAACGCAGATTGATGCTTCGGGGATCGATTTCAGGCCCCTACAAACTTTTTTCGTCAGTTCTTTATGCTGGCCTGCAGTCAACAAAATCTGGCGGCATCGAACATGGCGACAGAACGGTTTTCAGGTTGCCGTTTCGACTGAAAACCTCGTTCCACCACCGAATAAGGAAGCAGAATCGATGCAGCCTATCTCTTTATTTCTTCTGTTGATTGCAATGTTCGGTGGCGGCTTGAGTGCCCTATCCGCTCATGCCCAATCCGATTTTGCAAAAGAACATGCGACTGATGAAATCGCCCATGGCGAGACATCGCGCTGGTATAAGGGGAATCTTCATACTCATACTTTGTGGAGCGACGGAGACGGCTTTCCTGACATGGTCGCCGATTGGTATCGCCAGCAAGGTTACAACTTTCTCGCACTTTCGGACCACAATGTCCTGAGCCAAGGAATGAAATGGCTGCCGGTAAAGGCGGTCGAGAGAATCGCCGGCAGCGAAGCGTTCCCAAACTATTTGGCTCGTTTTGGCGACGATTGGGTCGAGACTCGCGGCAGTGCCAAGGCCGGTGACCTTGAAGTACGACTGAAGCCGCTGGATGAAGTGCGGGCGTTGGTGGACGTGGCAGGCGAGTTCTTGATGATCCCATCCGAGGAGATTACCGACAAGAATACTCATATCAATGCGACCAATATTCTTGAGGCGATCGAACCTCAAGGTGGCCAGTCCGTCAAGGAAATGATCCACAATAATTTGCGAGCCGTTGACGCGCAAGCGAAGCGGACGGGCCGGTTGATCGTACCGCACTTGAATCATCCGAATCTTGGTGACAAGGGTATTTCCGCCGAGGATTTGGCCGCACTAATCGAGGATGAATTCTTTGAGGTGTGGAATGGCGTCGAAGGCGATGGCGATTTGGGCAGCGATCGACGACACAGCTTGGAATCGTTGTGGGACATCACCAGCACGTTACGACTTAGCCAGTATAAAGCGCCGCCTCTATTCGCTTTGGCAACCGATGACAGTCACAACTACCACGGCAAACCGAAAGCGTCGCCCGGTCGCGGATGGATCATGGTGCGCTCGCGTTGGCTTACTCCCGAATCGATTCTCAAGTCGATGCAAAAAGGTGATTTCTATGCATCGACCGGAGTCGAACTGGAACAACTCGACTTCGATGCGACCAGCGGGACGCTCTCATTGCAAATCAAGCCCGATGGCGACGCAATGTTTACAACCCAGTTCATTGGTACGCCGGTCAATTTTGATCAATCGACCCAGCCACGCATTGACCCGAAAACTCGTGCGCAAGTACCTGGCCAACTCAACTACTCCGCTGACGTTGGCAAAGTATTCGCGACCTCGACCGGTTTAACCGCAACTTACCGAATGACCGGCGATGAGTTGTATGTTCGAGCTGCGGTGACAAGCGATAAGCCACCAGCCAATCCGACAACCGAAAGTCCATTCCAAAAAGCGTGGACGCAACCTGTTGGTTGGCAGGGAAAAAAACGCTAACGACACTCGGGGCGTTTGACTAGTTATAATCGGGTTCCCACCTCGGACTTTCGCGGTTCTGAACTGCCGACTCGAACGATCCTCATCCCCGGTTCGCTCCTCCCATGCTTTTACGCTTTCTGATGAAGCCTTTTCCATTGCACATTGTCGTCGCACTGATCCCGATAGCGACTTTGGTGGCAGTCGCTTTGCATCCAGCCGTTTCGATCGGTGCCGAATCCCGAATCGAGTTCAATCGCGACATTCGACCGATCTTGTCAGATGCCTGCTTTCAATGTCACGGACCTGATGAAGCCGAAAGGCACGGCGGTTTGCGACTGGACAGCGCCGCAGCGGCCCACCGTGGCGGTGATTCGGCAGTGGCGATCATTCCCGGTGATGCCGATGCGAGCGAGGTTTGGCGGCGAGTTGTATCGGAGGATCCCGATCTTTTGATGCCGCCACCGGAAACTGGCAAGACATTAAGTCGAGAACAAATCGCGCTGCTTCGCCGGTGGTTGCAACAGGGTGCGGAGTACCAAGACCATTGGGCTTTTTTGCGAGTCGAGCGGCCGCAAGTGCCTGCCCCGGTGTCATCACAGAAGACGTTGCATCCCATAGATGCTTTCATTCGTGATCGTCTGGCGAAAGAAGGCTTGCAGCCCGCCGGCACAGCCGGTCGCGAAACGTTGATACGGCGAGTCACGTTGGACCTGATCGGTTTGCCGCCGACACCTGCGGAAGTAGACGCGTTCCTAACCGATGATTCGCCAAATGCATACGAGAAACTGGTCGACCGGTTACTCGCTTCACCTCACCATGGTGAACACATGGCCCGACAGTGGCTCGACTTCGCCAGGTACGCTGACAGCAACGGTTTTCAAGTCGATTCTTCTCGCGAAATGTGGCCATGGCGTGATTGGGTGATCGACGCATTCAATCGCAATTTACCGTTCGATCAATTCACGATCGAGCAATTGGCTGGCGACCTGCTGCCCAACGCGACACCGGATCAGATCGTCGCTACCGGGTTTAATCGCAACACAAGGCTCAACGGCGAAGGTGGTCGGATCGTCGATGAATGGTTCACCGAAACGGTAATCGATCGTGTCGAAACGGTCGGTCTAACGTGGATGGCGATTACTTTCAACTGTTGTCGTTGTCATGATCATAAGTATGACCCGATCACACAAAAAGAATTCTATCAGATGTTCGCTTTCTTTAATTCGATAGAAGAAAGCGGAGTCTTAGACAGCGAAGGGGGCAGCCCTGGGCGTGGCAACAGCGCGCCGGTGATGCGAACACCATCGGATGAACAACTGCAGCGATTGTCTGAATTGACCGCCCTTGTTGAAACGGCAAAAAAAGCGGTCAACGAGGCATCGACAACTTCGCCCAGTCGCCAAACGGCATGGGAGTCGGAGTTCACGAAGTTAATGGCTTCGACTGCGGAAGTTTGGCAAGTGCTGGATCCGACTTCAGTCACCAGCAGTGGCGGAGCGACTTTAACCAAACAAGATGACCACTCTTGGTTGGCCAGCGGCATCAATCCGGCTCATGATGAGTATAAGATTGTTGCAGCGGTCAAGCCGGGTAAGTTCAGTGGGGTTTTGTTAGAAGCCCTTCCCGACGCATCATTACCCAATCAAAGCCTGGGACGCTATCCCAACGGCAACTTCGTATTGACTGATGTTGATGCGGTGATCACCGCGCCATCGTTGACGGAACCATTCACTGCTAACTTCACCCGCGCGGAATCTGACTACGACCAAAACGGTTATCCGGTCAAGGCGATCATCGAAGGCAAGGCGACCCGCAATGGCAAGAACACAAAGGGTTGGGCAATCGACGGACCGACTCGTCGCGACCCGCGTAAAGCGATGTTCGTTACCGCCTTGCCGCTTGAGATTCCCGCGGATGCAACGCTGACCATCACGCTGCGGCACGATGCGATCGGAGGACACAATATCGGCCGGTTTCGCTTGTCGATTTCGTCGTTACCCAGTGAAAACCTCAAGCTAGATGGCAACTCGTTTCCCTCCTCCCTGCGATCAGCGTTGATGGTCGAAGCATCCAAGCGCTCGGACGAACAACAAGCCGAGGTCAGCACTTACTTTCGCCAGCACGGCGACACGGTTCTGAAGCGAGCCGAGCAAGAGGTTGCTGAGGCGACCAAAGTGCGAGACGCTCATGAGGCAGCGTTCCCAATGGTCATGGTGATGAAAGAAAAGCCAAAACCGCGTGACGCGTTCTTACTGATCCGAGGCGAGTATGATCGAGTCGGAGAAAAAGTTGAAAGAGGCCTACCCGCTGCATTTCCACCCTTGCCCGAAGGCCAGCCGATGGATCGGCTGGGGCTTGCTAAGTGGTTGGTGTCGCGTGACCATCCGCTGACCGCACGCGTTTGGGTCAATCGTTTGTGGGAAGATTTCTTTGGCACAGGTCTCGTAAAAAGCTCGGAGAACCTCGGTTCCCAGTCTGATTGGCCAAGCCATCCGGAATTGCTCGATTGGCTGGCAGTCGAGTTCATGTCGCCCTCGCAGGCCACTGGTGATGACGGATCGCCGGGCATCGCTTGGGATATGAAGGCAATGCGAAAGATGATCGTCATGAGCGAGACTTATCGCCAAAGTTCCCAAGGGGCTTCACCGAATGACCCTGAAAACCGCTTGCTCGCACGAGGGCCGCGTTTCCGTTTGGCTGCTGAAACGGTGCGAGACCAGGCGCTTGCGATCAGCGGATTGTTGACGACAAAAATCGGTGGCCCCAGCACGCGGCCTTATATGCCCCAAGGCGTTTGGGATGAAACAAGTCGTTATGGGAACCTGCGCGGTTATAAGAATGACACCGACGATGGATTGTATCGCCGCAGTATGTATACCATTTGGAAACGCACCGCCGCGTCGCCGTCGATGATGCTATTCGATGCTCCCAGTCGCGAAGTCTGTACAGTGCGTCGTTCGCGCACCAACACACCGCTTCAGGCCTTGGTGTTGTTAAACGAAGTGACGTTTGTCGAAGCAGCCAGAAAATTGGCCGAGCGAATGATGGCCGGTGGCGAGGGTGTCGAAGCACGTTTGGCTTACGGATTCCGTTTGGCGACGGCGAGAAATCCGACACATCAAGAATTGGACGTTTTGCGTAGTGGTTTGGAGGACGACCTAAAGAGGTTTGAATCGTCGCCACAGGACGCCGGTCAATTGCTCGTTTTCGGCAACTCCCTATCCGACAAAAAGTTTGACCCTGACGAACTTGCCGCATACACACTGGCGGCTAATGTTATTTTAAACCTCGACGAAGTGATTACTCGCGAATGAATCTAAGAATCTTATTGCCGATCACAATCGCGTTGATTGCGCTGGCCGATGACAATGTGTCGCAAGCCGATGATGTTCCGCTCAGTCGGATCGCGTTTGGTTCCTGCGTGCGACAAGACTTGCCTCAGCCGATTTGGGATACTATTGCTGACAACGATCCCGAACTGTTTATTTTCTTAGGCGACAATATCTACGGCGATACCGAAGATATGGATCTGCTGCGGGCCAAGTATAAGATGTTGGCCGATCAGCCCGGCCTTCAAAAACTGAAGGCGAAAAGCCAGATTTTGGGTACCTGGGACGACCACGATTACGGCGCAAACGACGCCGGAAGCGAATATGCGAAGAAACGAGAATCGCAACAAATCTTCCTCGATTTTTTTGACGTCCCGGCCGATTCATCACGAAGGAATCGCGAAGGTGTTTACCATTCCCAAGTCTTCGGTCCGGTTGGTAAACGAGTCCAAGTCATTTTGCTCGATGCACGCTATCATCGAAGCGCTCTGAAGACCGAATACAAACCGAGCGAACGCAACGAAGGATATCGCGGAAAGTATTCGCCCAATAACGATCCCGATGCGACTGTCTTAGGCGAAGAGCAATGGCAGTGGTTAGCTGAACAACTGAAAGCACCGGCCGAATTGCGACTGATTTGCTCGGGCGTTCAGGTTCTTGCTGACGAACACGGGTCCGAAATGTGGGGTAATTTTCCTCGAGAGCGAGAGCGTTTGCTGAGTCTACTGCGCCAGAGCGGTACAGGCGGTGCCGTGCTCCTAAGTGGTGATCGCCACTTATCAGAAATCGCTCGTTTGAATGTTGAACATCCCAAATCGATCGGATACCCGTTATTCGATATCACAAGCAGCAGCCTGAATCATCCTAGCGGAAACTTTACTAAAGCTGGGACGCGTTTCGCCAACGAGATCAATTCGTATCGTGTCGGCTTAACCTATTTCGAAGTCAATTTTGGGATGATTCAAATCGATTGGGACCAAGCCGACCCTGTGGTTCGAATGCAGGTTCGCGATGCGGCTGGCGACGTCGTTATGCAACAGCGGGTATCGCTCAGCCAGTTGCAGCCTAAATCAAATATCCAAGACCAGAAGCCGCGTACAGCGGAGAGAAACTGATGTCACTGCCTTCTAACCTTAGCGACGCCCTCAATCGACGATCGTTCTTGCATCTCAATTCCACCGGGCTCGGTGGAATGGCTTTGGCGACTCTGATGGGCACTGCGGGGAACCTTTCGAATTCGTCTGCGCGGGCGTCCGAAGCGACTGATACGAATCCACACAAGATCGGCCTGCCAGGTTTACCTCACTTTCCGGCCAAGGCCAAGCGAATCATCTATCTGTTTCAATCGGGGGCCCCGTCGCAGATGGACCTGTTTGATCCTAAGCCATCGATGACCGCTCGCAGCGGTGAGAACTTGCCCGAATCGATCCGCAAGGGACAGCGACTGACCACGATGACGTCCGGCCAGTCAACCTTCCCCGTCGCTCCATCGATTTTTAAGTTCGCCCAGCATGGCCAGTCAGGGATGTGGATGAGCGAACTGTTGCCACACATGGCGACAGTTGCGGACGACTTATGCATGATCCGATCGGTCCATACCGAAGCGATCAATCATGACCCTGCGATCACGTTTTGCCAAACCGGTTCGCAACTTGCCGGACGACCGAGCATCGGTTCATGGCTGAGTTATGGGCTTGGCAGCGAAAACAAAGACCTGCCGGCTTATGTTGTGTTGACTTCATTCGGCTCCGGTCGCCCCGATGATCAACCGCTGTATGATCGACTTTGGGGTGCGGGTTTTTTGCCGACCGAGCATCAAGGGGTTAAGTTTCGCAATTCGGGTGACGCGGTCCTTTATTTATCAAACCCGCCGGGCGTCGATATCGCAACCCGTCGCAGCACGCTCGATCG
>DNWZ01000274.1:10792-11299 GCA_003506095.1 Planctomycetaceae bacterium
CTGGACATCACGTCGGAATCACAAGCCGTACTTGATATGTATGGACCCGATGTCAAGCGTCCGGGCTCCTATGCCGCCAACTGTCTACTTGCCCGCAGGTTGGCTCAGCGTGATGTCCGCTTTGTGCAACTGTTTCATATGGGATGGGACCACCATGGCGGACTGCCAAACGCGATTCGCGGCCAGTGCAAGGACACTGACCAAGCAACCGCTGCCTTGATCAAGGATTTAAAACAGCACGGTTTGTTGGATGACACATTGATCGTATGGGGTGGCGAGTTTGGGCGAACGATCTACTCGCAAGGCGCCATCACAGCAGACAATTATGGTCGTGACCATCATCCTCGTTGCTTCACCATGTTGATGGCTGGCGCTGGAATCAAAGCTGGAATGACTTACGGGGAAACCGATGAATACTGCTACAACATTGTCGGTGATCCGGTGCATTGGCACGACCTCAATGCCACCATCATGCACCAGTTGGGGATCGATCACACTCGCTTAACT
>DNWZ01000240.1 GCA_003506095.1 Planctomycetaceae bacterium
ATCGCTTCGGCAATCGTGCCGCTGCGAATGTCTGCTAAATCGGTGCCACCATGCGCCATCAAGTAAGGTGCTTCGCCACGATATGCGGCTTTGACCGCTTCGGCTGCCACCGTCAAACGGCTCGCTTCGGCTTCCAGCGTTCCTGGCATCGCGTATCCGCCGGTGCGCACCGAACTGCTGATCCGCGTATGACCGATCTCCATGCACGACACGCCGGCACCCTGCAGGATCATGCCGTTATAAACACATCCGCCGCCGATACCCGTGCCCGGAAAGATCCCGACGGCACAGCGAGACCCTTTGGCGGCACCGAAGCGGTATTCACCATAGACACCGGCATCGACATCGTTGATCGCAACCACAGGGCAGCCGAATTTTTTGTTCAGCCGATCGACAACGTTGACGTCGTCCCAGCCGAGGTTGGGTGCCTGCAAGATTCGTCCCTTGTCGGTGTCGACCGGCCCTGGACAACCGATGCCGATCCCAGCAATTCGCTTGGGGGCGATTTGTAATTCGGCCAATGTCTTTTCGATTGTCGACTCGACACGGGCCATGCCATTGTCCGCTCCCTCGCTGCCTCGCGTTTTACGACGTTTACGGCCCAGCGGCTTAAACTCGTCGTCGTACACAACGGCCAACATTTTGGTTCCGCCCAGGTCAAATCCGACCCAAACTTTTCCTTCCTCGGTAGCGCCTTCGCTCATCGGGTTTCTCTCTGTCATCGGGTGGGATTGCGGGTGCTGGAAATACGAACTCAAAGTGCCTTCAATGGCCAACTTCGGGGCGTTCGTGGTTGGTGATTCAACCACAGCGCGCAAGCATAAAAGCGATTCCCCGAGCTATCCAGGGGCGATCATGCGACAATCGGGACAACCGCAGCAGTCCAGATTGCTTTAGCCTGACGATCACGCCTCGGATTGTCGACATTCCTCGCGGATCTTTTCTAAAAACGCCTTCATCAGTTTGCTCTGGAAGCGATACGGATTGAACAATGCCGCGATTTTTCGAGTCGGTTTCGGGTCGGATAACGCACGATACACACGGCGATCGCTGGTATCGATCTGCTTGGCCATGTCGGGAACCAAACTGATCCCGTGTCCTAGCGAAACGAGTTCCTGGACCGTGGCCAGTTGGCTGGTCTGCTCGACAGCCAGCGGATGAAACGACTTTTGCCGACAGAAACTGCGGATTTGGCCGGCGAGGCAATGAGCCTCGCCCAACATCACAAACGGCAACGAGGCGATATCCGACATCCGGATCGTCTTTCGTTTAACCAACGGATGGTCCGCCGGCAAAACCAACCACAATTCTTCCTCAAACAACTCGATCACTTCCAGATACTTGAATGCGATCGGCAATGCCAAAATCGCAATGTCTAACGTTCCCGCAGCAAGGCTTTTCAGCAGCGCTTCGGTGGTGTCCTCTTGTACGATGATCGACGCTTCGGGGAACCCGTCTCGGCAAGTCCGCAGCAGACGCGGCAGCAAGTAGGGTGCGATTGTCGGAATCGCACCGATCCGTATTCGCCCGGTTCGGCCATCGTCACAGATTTCCGAACTCGCTTCATCGACTAACAACAGGATTTGGCGAGCTCGCACCAGCAAACGTTGCCCGGCGTCGTTCAACGCGACGCAGCGGCTTTGACGATCAAAAACCGGTTGCCCCAACTCCTCCTCAAGCCGTCCAATCGACCGACTGAGCGCGGGTTGCGACAACCCGACATCCTCGGCCGCTCGGGTAAAGTTGCCGTGTTCGGCGACTTTCAGAAAGTTTCTCAGTTGATCAATTTCCACGTTTGTTTCCACCAGCAATCGGCGCATCGCATGCCACAGCACCGCAGAAAAGCCCTGCGGAGGTATCGGTTTGCAGTGTAGATGCAATATTACCACGCCAGCAGCGGAATCCGTGCAAGGCAATCGGCGATTCGCTCAATCACACCCGTGGCGACTGGCGCTTCGCCCCCAAAATCCCGACGGCAAAAGATTTCTCGATTTTCTACTTCGGTCGGGTTCGCCGATCCGCTATCATGACTGTGTCGGATTCGTCGCCCTTAATGCGACCGCAATCGTATCCCACCGAAAATTGCCCGCCCAATCTTGTTCCCCCCGGACTGCGAGATCATCCCATGCTTTCTTTCCAAGGCCCTTTGGCAAAAGACTTGTGCGATCGTCACCTCAAAGCGACCCGCCGCGATGTGTTAAGGGTCGGTGCCAGTGGCTTGTTTGGCCTGTCGCTGGGATCGTTGCTGCGGTTGGAAGCAGCGGCCAGCGAATCGCCCGCCTCCGGTTTGGTCGGCGGTGGACCCGGGTGGGGCAAGGCCAAAAGCATCATCATGGTCTACTTGCAAGGCGGCCCGAGCCACTTGGACCTGTGGGACCCCAAAGACAACGTGCCTGATAATGTGAAAAGCGTTTTCTCGCCGATCAGCACCAAGATCCCAGGCATCATGTTCACCGAGAACCTACCTCGGCTGAGCCAGATCAATGACCGATTCACCATGATCCGGTCGATGTCTTATACACCCAATGGCCTGTTCAATCACACCGCGGCGATCTATCAGGTGATGACGGGCTATACGACGGATAAGGTCAGCCCATCGGGCCAACTCGAACCGCCATCGCCTAAGGATTTTCCGAACTTTGGCAGCAACCTCGTCCGGATGCGACCGATCGATCAACCGATGTTGCCATTCGTGATGTTGCCACGACCGCTGCAAGAATCGAACGTCATCGGCAAAGGCGGCACGGCCGGTTTCCTCGGCAAAGCGTTTGATCCTTATACGCTTTACCCAGCGGGCGATGATATGAATATGGACAAGATGGCCCAGATCAAGATCGACGATCTGAAGATGCGTCCAGAAGTGTTCAGCGTTCGTCTGCAACGCCGCGCGAAATTACGAGATTTGCTGAACCAGCAGATGCCAGAAATCAATAAGGTTGTCGAATCTTATGAGCTGGATGAGTATTACGATCGTGCCCTTTCGCTGATCGTTTCCGGACGTGCTCGTGATGCGTTTGACCTAAGCTCCGAACCGGAGGAATTGCGTGACTCCTATGGTCGCAACACGTTCGGACAAAGCTGCTTGTTGGCACGACGATTGGTCGAAGCCGGCACACGGGTTGTCGAAGTGATTTGGCCAAAGGTTGCCAACAGCGACAACCACTCTTGGGATCACCATACCGGATTGTCACAACGAATGAAGAATCAATCAGCTCCGATGCTGGATGCCGGTTTGACGTCGTTGATCGAAGACCTCGACAGCCGTGGGATGCTGGAAGATACGTTGGTGGTCGCCGTCGGTGAGTTCGGTCGCAGCCCTCAACGCGGTGTCAGCACCAGTGGCAACAACAACAGCGACGACGGACGCGACCACTGGCCATATTGTTATACGGCGATCATGGCCGGTGCCGGTGTTCGCCGCGGTTATGTCCACGGCAAGAGCGACAAAACCGCTTCGGCCCCGGTCGACAACCCGGTGCATCCCAACGAAATGCTCGCGTCGATCTATCACTCGTTTGGTATTCACCCCGAGACGATCGTCTACAACCACTTGAACCAGCCACGCGAATTGGTCAAAGGCGAAGCGGTTACCAAACTGTTCGCGTAATCGTTCCGGCAAAAACTTATGTTGCTCACCGGGCTGGTCATCTCTAGCCCGGAGCCCAGCCTAACGCTCGGTTTTCAAAAACCGAATCAGGTCGGCCAATTCTTGTGGTGAAAGCTGCTGGTCCAAACCTGCTGGCATGATCGACACGGGGCTCGGGCGAATCGCTTCGATCTCGTCTCGCTGAACTCGCACACGTTGATCGATTCCTGTCGTTAACGTGATCGACTCGGCATCTTCGTTCGCGATCAAACCGCTGATCGCGCGACCATCGTCGGTCATCACCTGGATCGATTCGTAACTGCGAACAAAACTTGCGCTGGGATAAACGATCGCCTCGATCAAATCTTGCTCAGTCCGAATGCGATTGATCCGAGTCAAATCGGGGCCGATCTTGCCACCAAAGTAACCAACCGCGTGACAAGCACTGCATGCCGCCTTGCCGCTGCGAAAGACTTGAAAACCTCGTAGGGCATCGCCCGCAGGCATATCTTCCATCAACCGCTGCAAATGCTTCCGGCGGCTTTCTAACGCATCGCCCGACAGCTGAGCAATCAACGGCACGGCGAGCCCTTTGATCGTCGGCGGATGATCTCGAAAATGATCCTCCAGCAAACTCGCTGGCAACGAACCGATCTGCTGGCTCGCAGCAATCGATGTGACCAATGCCCGATTGACCGAATCATCATGAACCGGCCGCAAGATCGCCATGACACCCGACAATTCCATCGGCCCAAGCGTCGCAGTCGACTCGGCCAATGCGACCTGTTCTTGAGGAAGCAAAGGTTGACGACCCAGCGCCGCAATCGCCAGTTGCTTTCTTGATGGAGATGCGTCCGGCCCGATCGATTCGATCAACAACAGAAAACCTCTCGAAAGCCCGTCTTTTTCCGCTTCGCCACGCCACGAAACGCCCGGCGGAACGGCAGCAGCCAGCGTTAACCAGAGATCACCGTTGCCGGTGTTTATCGATAACGATTTGGAGTAAGCATCGACCATCGATTCCGATGGCGGCTCCTTCCAATTCACAGCCGCCAGAACCTTACTCCAGCGACTCAGCTCTTCTGCATCGGCATCGGCTAACCGTGACGCAATCGCATTGACCCACGGTTGTGGTAACGTTGTCGGCGGACGGGAAACCAGCGAGCGCAAAACCTGATCGCGCGCCTCCGGCGAACCTTCGCGGATGATACCACCAACGGCACCGACCAACCCGGGACGCAAAACCAAACGTTCGATCGTCGATTGCCAACCGGCCGCACCTTCGCCATCAGCCGCCTTGGCCAACGATTCGGGCGTTCGGGCCAGCAATTCCGGCAACCGCTCCGCAAGCGTCGCATCCCACGCTGGCCGACGTCCCAGAATCTCAATCGCCAAGTCTTGTTCCGATTGGCTTCCGCCACGCAAGATCGCCAACACCAAATCTGGCGTCAACGCAGAATCGTCCAACTGATCCATCACTCGTATCGCCAGCAACCGTTTCGCCGCTAATGACCGGTCCAGCAATCCAGTCAATTTACCAGCAACCATTGGCCTGAGCACCTCAAGGGCCGGGTGGCCGATTTCGATCAGTGCGTAGGTCATCGCATGCTCCCATTCTCTGAGCGATTCCGCCGAACCGGCCGCTGAAGGACTGGCCGCCATTTTTGCAAACGCCTCAACCAACGGCCCAGCGGCCTGCGGTGAACCGATCCTGCCGAGCGATTCCGCTGCATAGCGTTGTTCACGTGGCGATCCGTCAACCAGCAACTTTGTTAAACGCTCGGTTGCTGGCCGGTACCGCAGCATGCCCAAGCCCTGCGCGGCAATCAAACGCACGGTCGTATTGGAATCGCTCAACCGATCAACGATCGCGTTCATCAACCCTTGGTGGCCTTTTTGATCGACAGCCGTATCAATAAGACTCGATTTTTCGATCGCGGTCCAAACGGCAAACGCCCGCGCCAGTGGTGATGCCAATCCACGAGCGTCACCGGCTAGTGCAGTCGCCAAAGCCGCTGGGGCATTGGGATCGTCAACCAGTCGACGACGCGCCGCGTTTCGAACGCTCGGTCGCAAATCACCCAGCAGCTTCACCAAGCCACCCGCATCGGTCCCTTGAACATCCACGTCGTTCGGTGAAGCGAGTTTGCCGCCCGGCGGAGTCAGACGATAGATCCCACCAGTCGCTTTGCTCTGGTCGATATGCGAAGTCGGACAACAGAGCGTGTACCATCCACCGGTATCGACAACCAAGACGCTGCCATCGGAATCTTCTAACACATCGGTGGGGTGAAAATCAGGACGGTCGGCCACCAACAGATCCGAATCGATCGTCCGCACCGAAGCACCGTCTTCAACCAATTGGTGGCGACTGACACGTTGCAGATTGAATTGAGCGACCATCAATTCGCCCAGCAAGTTTTCGTCCGACAGCAAGGATTGACGAAGCGTCAAACCCGCTGGCGCAGCAGGCCCCAAATGCGTCATCACCGGCATGAGCGGGCCGGTTCGCTGATGCCCGTCCAGCACTCCATGATCTTTGCCATACACACCACCATAAATCGTGTGCACCAGCGCATCGCGTCGACCGTCGGCCGGATGTTGAATGAATGTACAAGTAAAGAAACGTTCACCACAAAGGCTCATCGTAAACTCAACCGGGTTGTCCATCCCGCCAGTCATTACCGACTCGACCACTCCGCTGCGTGGATGTTTTCTCAATACATGTGATGCGCGAGTTGACCAGGTTGAACCATCTTCACGGTTATAAGACTGTTCGGCGAATGCCCCCTTGCACCAATGCACCGCACCATCGATCCCTAAGAACGGACCGTGCAAATCATTCGCACACCCAGTCAACGTTTTGCCATCGAACCAAACCGATCGCTCATCCGAAACGCCGTCCCCGTTGGTATCCGCAAACCGCCAAATCTCCGGAGGCGTTGCGACCAATATACCGTCTTCAGTCCACAGCACTCCTTGAGGCAGCATCAGCCCCTCGGCAAAGACAACGCGTTTGTCATAACGTCCATCGCCATCGGTATCGCTCAGCGTGATCAGGCGATGCGGCCGCTCGGTCAGTTGTTCTTTCACAGGAGCATTGCTGCCGGACGATTCGATCACAAACAATCGGCCATCGGGCGCCAGATCGGCATGAATCGGATACCTCACCAGCGGCTCCGTTGCGGCCGACTCCAGCGTCCATCCATCCGCAACTGTGAACTCGGTTTGCCCGATCTTGACGACCTGCTGAGCCGACGCGAACGAAAATACACCGCACGCAAAGATGAGACCAAAACCGCAAGAACGCATCGACTTGAGAAGAACGAAGCGATTCATGACAATCTCCGGCATGATGAAAAAATCGAAATGGCTATCCGTTAAAAGGATAACAGATTCGCGAGGCGGAATGGACTTCTAGCCTCGGAATCTCGCGGGGGAAACGTACCGCCATCGCTGACCAATGAATGACAGCTGCTTGATTTTTCAGCAGGAGAGTGGCAAGAGAATACTCCAAGGTGGAAAGTAGACAACGGCTCAAATGGAGCTTAACCGATCCGTTGCAGGACCGTGTCGAGTGTTTTGCGAAGCGCCGATCCGCTAGCCCGCAACCCTTGAACCTCTTTCGGCCACAGGTCGATCTGCAATTGTTCGATAACACCGCTGCGGCCGACTCGCGTCGGTACCGACAA
>DNWZ01000461.1 GCA_003506095.1 Planctomycetaceae bacterium
GGCAACGCTTGGTGGTACATGCCATCTTGAGAACGCTCCATCAAAAGTCGGCGGGCCGACTTAGGATTTTTAATACGGACGGGACAGGACAGGACAATTACAGAACAAGGAAACCGAACGCGCAACTTGAACAGCTTTTGATTGCTTCACTTGACCGGGCTAAATCCACAGAACCTCCAGGAGAATCTGACACCAGATCGGGCCAACACCCGAGTAAACTCAGAACGCTACTCCGGCAACTCTCGGGAAAAACGGACCTAGACTGGCCCGAACGGCGCACGGCACCATCACGCAGGTTCCGCCAGCCCAACCCAACGGTTGACCCGGCGACCCGACGCGCGGCAAGAAGAAAATCCGTGCGAAGATGATAACCAAGGGATAACAGCCAAAACAACTAACGCTGTGCGAACGAATACCCAGCCAAGAACTTAACGAATTATTTCAGAGCTGCAAACCCTAAACGGTAAATTGGTCCAATTTTAGCTAGCACGCCTTCGAGTGGAGACCGACAGCCAGCAAAATCGAGCGAATTTCAGCGCAGCAAACACAGACGAACCGCCGGTCGGGAAGAACTTCCCGACCGGTACCTCGTTGTGTTACCCTGCTACCTACCGACCATTACTTCAGCTCGACGCTACCGCCGACAGCTTCGACTTCAGCCTTAACCTTAGCAGCATCTTCCTTGCTGATGCCTTCCTTCAGCTTGGCAGGGCAGCTTTCGACCATCTTTTTGGCGTCCATCAGCGAAGCGCCGGTCAGGTTCTTGACAACCTTCACAACGTCCAGCTTCTTCTCGCCGAATCCGGTCAAAATAACGTCAAACTCGGTTTGCTCAACAACAGCAGCAGGCCCGCCATCAGCAGCGGGTGCCATCATCACAGCACCGCCAGAAGCTGGCTCGATGCCATATGTTTCTTTCAGGTAATCGCTCAGCTCTTTAGCTTGCTTGAGCGTCATGTTGGCGATCTGGTCGCCCAGCGTCTTCGATTCGGCGCTGAACTCGATGGTTGCTGATTCAGACATTTCTCTGATTCCTCGGAACGTTTAGTGAGTGGATTGGGTAACAGGGTAGATTGATAAAGGCCCAACGATCAGGACCATCAGGTTCAAAAACAATTAACATCAGCCATGCGACAGAACAAAAGCGAGGCAGTAACCAGCCAGCCCGTTTGCCCGCACAGCTATCACACAGAAAGCCCAGGCTCTACGCCGAAGCCTCGACTCCTTCTTCTTCGCCCTTTTGCTTGATCTGGCTGGCGAGTGCGCCGCCGGGACCGAGCAATGCGCCGACCAGGTTGGCGCCCGGGCTGAGAATCTGACCAACCAGCATCGAGATCTGCTCTTCGCGACTTGGCCACTTACTTACTGCTACGAGCTTTTCAGCATCCAGACGCTCGCCATCAAGAACCCCGCCGGCGGCTTTGAACTTGCCGAACTTGCCAGGGTCCCTATCCAGCTTGACAACTTCCTTTACCAAGGCGACGAAATCAGTCGAACCCCAGCACAAAGCAACCTGCCCAGAAGCGCCTTCGAACACCGGACTCAGCGAGGTCCCCTCGGTTGCCCTGCGACCAAGAGAATTCTTGATCACCAACAGGCGAATATCTTTCTTTTGAAGCTCGCCACGAAGTTCATTCGTGGTATTTGCGTCCATTCCGGTCGTGGTGACCAAAACCGCATCTTTGACATCCACCAACTGCTTGGAGATGTCTCGCGAGACCAATTGTTTTACAAACTTACTCATGCTTGAGCTCTACATGAACCGGCAAGGATTAATTCTAAAGGACGCAGCAAATCGCCAAACCGAATTCGCCGCTTTATTAAAGAGCGACGCTTTCGCGGCAAAACAACACCACCAGCGACTAGGCAACCACCCGCACGCTAGGGCTCATCGTTCCACAGATGGCAACGCCACGCAGATACGTACCGCGCACTGCCGACGGCTTGAGGCTCAGCACATGACTGATGAACGCCTGGATGTTTTCACCCAATTTCGCATCATCAAAACTCATCTTGCCGACCATCGCGTGGACATTTCCACCTTTGTCATTTCGAAACTCGACCTTACCGGCCTTGTATTCAGAAACAACCTTGCCGACATCGGGGGTCACTGTTCCCGCACGAGGGCTCGGCATCAAACCACGCGGACCAAGCACGCGACCCAGTGGGCCAACCAACCCCATCATGTCTGGCGCTGCAATGCAGACGTCAAAGTCGGTCCATCCTTCGCGAATTTTCTTCGCCAGGTCGTCACCACCCACTTCATCCGCACCTGCCTGCTCAGCCGCGATCGCCGCATCGCCCTTCGCGAAAACGACCACACGCTGGGTCTTGCCGATGCCGTGGGGCAAAACAATGCTGCCACGCACGATTTGGTCGGCTTGGTTCGGGTCGACACCCAAACGCATATGAACCTCGACCGTCTGGTCGAACTTCGTCGTATTAAACTTCTTTAACACCGCAACGGCATCACCCAGCGGCAATGGAGTTGCAGGCTGCTTTGCGATATCAGCGCGATAGCGCTTCGATTTTTTTGCCAACTGTTTTTCCTTGTTGTCCTAGGTGGTCATCGAGTCACGAGACGACAACCTGAATTCGTTTGGCTACGATGCCAAAAACGACTTCAGACGTTCGTGAGCTCTCCCACGGCCAAACAAATGGTGCGAACAACTCGATCGAATCGTTCGGGGTCGCAAAGGTTGACCTAGACGCCTCTCGGCGTCAACGCCAAATTAGTCCCTAACGACGTTTTTTTAGCTAGCCATTAGATTTTTTTACGCTGCCGCAGATAAATCTTCGCTATTTTCGTCTGCCGATGGTTCGTCAGTGATCGTCGTTTCTGTCCCCACGCTGTAGGGAAACTCTTTCGGATCGAGCCGCGATTCCATTTCGCGTAGCACCAATTCGATACGGTGCCGGTATGCCTCCAGCTTTTCTCCTTCGCGTGGGAAAACCGGTTCCGCGAAATAGCCTTCGATTCGGAAAAACGGAATCGGCATCTGAAGCCGATCCCAGGCGTATTTTGCAATCCATCGATACTTTGGCCTGGCGACTATCACCAACACAGCGGCGCCGGATTGCTGGCTGACCATCGCGACGCCCTTGTGGACCCTGCCACGTGGCCCGCGAGGTCCGTCAACGGCAATCGCCGCAGGGCCGCCACCGCGGACGTGTTGGATCAGCGAATCGATCGCTTGCTGGCCACCGCGAGCACGATTGTTCGATTTTTTCGATCCGCGATAGACGACACAGCCAGCCAGATTCAGTGCGGGAACCACCAATTCGCCGTCTCGACTGCGAGACACCATCGCCGCCGTCCCCGGTTCGGATCCGATTATGATCGACATTTGGTGGGCATGCAAAAACCCGTACACGTACCCTTGGCCCTGGGCACGCAATTGTTCGCGAGGGTCATTATGAAAGTGCACACGGCAGGTGAAACGCAGCAACGCGACCAGCCCGGCAACCATCCAAGACAAAAGTCTCGTCATCCATTGAGTCCGAATCGAACCATCTCCCTAAAAAATCCGACTCCGAAGTATCCCGTCATCTGTAAATACAAAACCAGACGACGACGGTAAAGATCGATTGCAAAGCGATTGTCCTGGTGCCCCCGTGCCCTGGAATGCCTATCGTTGCTGAGAATCGCTGGGCTGCGTCCGCCTTGTAAACTTACCAAACAGTACAAAACTGGTCGGCACAAACAGCAGTGCAAATAACGTCGCGGCAATCATTCCCCCGACGACCGCGTTGCCGACCGCTTGCCGACTAGCCGCTCCGGCACCGCTGGCGACCAGCAGCGGCAAGAAGCCGAGAATCGATGAAAAGGCAGTCATCAAAATCGCACGAAATCGCAACGTGGCCGCCGATGCGGCCGCTTCAGTAATCGACATCCCCTTGCGATACTGTTCACTGGCAAACTCGACGATCAAAATCGCATTCTTGCTGGCCAACGCGATCAACAACACAATTCCAATCTGAGTATACGTATTGTTATCAGCCCCCCGAAGCATTAACGCCAGCACGACGCCCAGTGCGGCCAGCGGAACAACGGCAATCACAGCCGCCGGGCTGGTCCAACTCTCATACTGAGCGGCCAAAACCAAGAAGACGAATAACACCGCCAAACCCAATATCAATACTTGCCCGCCCGATGCGATCTTTTCTTGATAAGACATTCCGGTCCATTCAAAACCAAATCCAGAGCTCAGATTCTCGCCAGCCGTTTGCTCCATTAAGGAAAGCGCCTGGCCCGAACTGAACCCAAGCGCCGCCGAACCGTTGATCGCCGCAGCGGGATAAAGGTTGTAGCGACGCACAACGCTAGGGCCGACCGTTTCTCGGACATCGACCAAGGACGATAGCGGTATCATCGAACCATCCAGGCCACGAATATCCAAACGTCGCAAATCTTCTTTGTCGCTGCGAAACTCCGCTTCGGCTTGAGTACGAACTTGGTAAGAACGATTTTGGAAAGTAAAATCATTAACGTAAGCCGATCCTAGATACGCATTCAACGTATTAAACACAGTCCCAAGCGGAACGTTCATCGTCTTCACTTTGGTGCGATCGACATCGGCGAACAACTGGGGCACATTGGCCCGAAATGTGCTATTTACTCCAATCAGTCCGCTTTGTTCATTCGCACTTTCGGCCAAGCCTTCGGCGGTTAATTGCAACTGTTCGTATCCAGCGCCTTGACGGTCGAGCACTTCCATTTGAAAACCACCGGCGGCTCCAAGGCCGTCGATCGCTGGTGGCGTGAATGAAAACGCGATCGCTTCTTGAATCTGACGAAACTCAGCCTGCAATTGCCGCTGGATCCCTTTGAGGCTCTTCGTGGGCGACCGGCGATCTTCCCACGGTTCCAAAACCAATACCGACATCCCTTGGTTCGATCCCGCATAGCCGCCGATGAGTGAATATCCGGAAATCGTTACAGTATTGGCGATGCCCGGCACCTTACTATAAAAATCATTCAACCTCGCCATCACCTGGGCGGTTCGTTCTTGCGACGCGGCGTCAGGCAATTGCACATTGACGAATAGGTATCCCTGGTCTTCTTCGGGCACAAACCCGGTCGGTAATTTCGCCAACGACCAACCGGTATAAGCGACCAAAATGATATAGATGACCATAACCACCGCGACCATGCGCACCAATCGCGAGACGATCGCTCCGTAAATCGCGGTCACCCGATCAAACGCTTTATTGAATAGCCGAAACCCGATGAAGGACGACTCTTTGGGGGCTCGCAACACGATTCCACAAAGCGCGGGGCTGAGCGTCAATGCATTGAGAGTGCTGATCAGCACAGCAGCAGAAATCGTCAAAGCGAATTGCTGGAACAACTGGCCGGTGATGCCGGGCATAAACGCCGTCGGCACAAAAACGGCCAACAGCACAAGCGTTGTCGCAATGACGGGGCCGGTGATTTCATCCATCGCTTTGATCGCCGAATCTTTTGGCGACAATCCATCAGCCAAATGGCGAGATGCGTTTTCAACAACCACAATCGCATCATCGACAACAATGCCGATTGCCAAAACGATGCCGAATAGGGAAAGCATATTGAGCGAAAATCCGATCATACTCATTGCTGCAAATGTTCCGATCAGAGAAACCGGAATTGCCGCGACAGGAATGACAGTGGCCCGCCAATCTTGCAAGAAGATATAAATCACCAATACTACCAAGAAGACTGCGATAAACAGCGTCGAGTAGACTTCGCGGATCGATGCTTCGACAAAGGCGGTTGTATCAAACGGAATAAAATAATCGACGCCTGTAGGCCAATCACTGGCGGATGCCAATTCCGCCATCCGCTGGCGGACAAGCGTCGCGGTGGTCAACGCATTCGCACCGGGCAACTGATAGATGCCGATCGATGCGGATGGGCGACCATTGAAAGTTGAACGAAAGTTATAATCTTTCGCGCCCAATTCGACGCGTGCGACGTCACGCACCCGCAGCAGGCTGCGGCCATTGCCAGAACGCAAGATAATGTCGCCAAATTGTTCGGCCGTGATCAAACGGCCTTCGGTATTAACCGACAGTTGAAACGGAGTTCCTTCGGGGGCAGGACTGGCTCCGATTTGCCCGGCGGCAACTTGCACGTTCTGTTCACGAATCGCGTCGACGACATCCTGGGTAGTCAGATTGCGCAGTTTCAGCAGGCGAGGATCGAGCCAAACTCGCATGCTGTAATCGCCAGCGCCAAAAACTTGCACTTCGCCGACGCCATCTAATCGGCTGAGTTGATCTTTGATGGTCAGGGCATAGTTGCTGAGGAACAGATCATCAAATGTACCGTCGGGTGAACTGAGCGAAATGAATTGCAAAATCTGGGTCGACTGCTTGCGGGTCGTGACCCCCTGTTGCCGCACTTCTTGCGGCAACTTGGACTGGGCAACGGCAACGCGGTTTTGCACCAACACCGATGCCATATCAAGATCAGTCCCCAAGGCAAAGGTAATCGTGAGCGAATAACTGCCGTCGTTGGAACTGTTGGAAGACATATAGAGCATGCCTTCCACACCGTTGATCTCCTGTTCGATCGGCGTCGCCACCGTTTCGGCGATTGTCGATGCACTGGCGCCAGGATAGACCGCGGTGACGCGAACTGTTGGCGGGGCGATTTCGGGAAACTTTGCGATCGGCAGCGCACCGAAAGAGACGAGCCCTGCGATCACGATCACGATCGAGATGACGGACGCGAAAATGGGACGATAAATGAAGAATCGCGACATTATCGAGATGCCTCATTTTCTGATTCAGCACTGCGCAGCGTTTCGTCGCCTTTTGAAATAGGCGGCGGATCGCTGGCAGGTTGTTGAGCAGCATTGCTTTGAAACGCCGGTGGTAAATCTTTCGACGAAGCAGAATAAATCGTCGGATCCACGGGTATATCTGGGCGCGAACGTTGCAAGCCATCGATGATCACGCGATCGGTTTGCGTGATCCCTTGACGGACCACAGCCCAACCCGCCGTCTGCTCGCCCAACTGCACTTCACGTCGCTGCACAAGATTACCGTCGTCAACAATCATCACGAACGATGTATCACGGTCTCGCAAAACGGCCCGCGAGGGAATCATCAGAGCGTCTTGAGGTTCAGAAACAGGCATACGGACGCGAACGAACAATCCCGGTAACAATTTCCCATTAGGATTATCAAACACCGCACGCAGTGGTAACGAACCTGTCGCAGCATTGACCCCTTCCTGGTCGATGTAATCCAGTCGCCCAACATGTGGAAATCCTTCGTCGGTTTCCAGTTTGGCGAACACCGGCAGGCGGGACCATTCTTCTTGCCGAACAGGTTGTTCGGATCGCTGGATTCGTGCACGACGAAGTTCTAATAGCTGGCGATCGCTGATACTGAAGTTCACATAAACTTGATCGTCGTTAATGACAGCGGAAAGCTCCGTTCCGTTGTCGACCAAGTTGCCAACTTTAATATCCGTCTTGGTGACCCGGCCGTCGATCGGCGCATGAATTTTTGTAAACCCAAGATCAAGATCGGCCTTTTCAAGTTTCGCTTCGGCCCGTTGCAAGGATGCTTTGGAAGATTCGACCGCAGCATTCGCACCGGCCAGCAGCGCGCGCGCCGATTCGACCGACGCTTGCGCGGCATCGAATTCGGTCCTGGAGGTTGCCTGTTGGGCCAGCAGAGTCGTTTGGCGGTCAAACTCGCGTTGTGATCGATTGACTTCGGTTTGGGCGGTCAATACTTGTGCTTCGGAAACGTTGATCGAGGCCTGTGCGGCCGTCACTTCGGCGGCGCTTGCATTTCGCGCCGCGACGTATTCATCATCTTCGATCTCGTACAACACGGTATCGCGATCGACCGCTTGGCCCGGTTCAAAATTGATCTTTTCGATGAACCCACGAACGCGGGAACGCACTTCGGCGCGGGCGACCGCTTCGCTTTCACCGTTTTCTTCGATGAACTCGACCACCGGATGTTTTACTGGCACCATCGCCGTCACCTTGGGCGGCGGTGGAGCGACATACTCATTGGTCGTTCGCCTACATGCGGGAATTAAAAATGCGATGCCAACAGAGACCAGCATCCATCGATACCGGGAAACAACGCGTATTGCCATGGTCCAAGCAGTGCCCAAGAGCGAATTCATAAGAGAGGACGACCGATGCGTTGAGCAAAGGCGAAAAACAGCCGTAGCTTCGAGAAAGTCTGTCCAGCCCAATCGTTGCAAACAAGGGGGGCAGGAGGCCGGTGCGGCACGCACGCCCCACCCGCCGGGCAGTCGGCGTCCACGGGAACGTTGACGTTTTGGTATCGTATCGACTTGCCGCGACGAGCTGGGCGGAATGGATTGGCGTAGTGCAATAACGAATGATAGAGACCTGTCCCTTGTTCATTGGAAAGATCTGCGGTGGAAGACTTTGATGTTGCGGCGCTTGCCGCGTATTTACATATCACGCCTGACCAGGTTTATAAGTTGGTCAAGCAAGACAAACTGCCCGCCAGACGTGTCGGCGGTGACTTTCGATTTTCCGAAGCGGAGATTCATCACTGGCTGGAAGATCGGATCGGGATCAGTGACGATCAACAATTACAGAAAGTCGAAGCGGCGCTGCATCGATCGGCTCCGGAGCACCCGACGTGGGCGCTGACCGAGTTCTGCAGCGTCGATCGGATCGCGGTGCCGATGAACTCGCGAACCCGCGGGTCGGCGATTCGCGACATGTGCCAGTTGGCGACCGAAGGTGGGCTGATGTGGGACGCTCCGGCGATGGCCGAAGCGGTTCTGGCTCGCGAAGATCTGCACCCGACGGCACTGGACAACGGTGTCGCGATGCTGCACCCACGTCGGCCGCAAGCTTCGATTTTGGCCGATTCCGTGATTGCGTTGGGCGTCACGCCGCAGCCGCTGGCGTTCGCCGGCGGCGGACAATTGACCGATATCTTTTTTCTGATCTGCTCTTACGACGACGCGATGCATTTGCGCATCCTTGCTCGATTAAGCCGAGTGATTTCGAGCCCTGATTTTTTAAGCAGCCTGCGCGGTGCGACTTCACCGGGCCAAGCACATTATTTACTGGGCGAAGCGGAACGGCCGCTGTTAGAAGCCAATGGATAGAGCGAGGCAGTGAATGGCCCCGAGAGACAACTATCACGACTATCACGCAACCGCATCCCCCCAGCCGGCAGCATTTCCCCAGCCGGGGACGTTGCTGTGGATCGGTACGACGTCTCATCCAGAAATGAAAGACGCGTTCAAGTTCTGCTCGCAAATTGCAGCTCAACTCGCCGTTCGACGCGATGCAGCCGAAGCGGTTCGGCGGCCTGCTGGGTTTGTACGACGAATCCTTTTTGCCCGGCCGACACGTCACGTCCCCAAACCGTCAATGATCGATCGGCTTGTGGCGACGTACTCCGGCGCTGATTCGATCGCGATTTGTGGCCAGTTATGCGATGGCGAAAGCCGCACCGGCACGCCGTGGCCGATGGGCGATCGGATGCGTTTTAGTCGCTGGACCGAACGTTTGCCACGTTGGTTAGAGCCATGCATCGGCGGCACGAAGCCACGTCGCGATCCAGCCCAAGGGAGTAAGGTTCAAAGCTTGTTGGTCATCGCCGATCGGTTCGACACTGCCCAGCCGCTGCTGCTGTGGGCCGACTCGGTCGGCGTTTTTGCCGCGTGGCATCCTCGTTTTGTACCAGCCTTGCACGGCCGCTTCAAAACGATTCTGTGGGACGATTCGGCCGCGATGGCCACTTCGGCGAACCACTGGCAACAACGATTGTCTGAAGCATGTCAAAACGGCAAATCACCCGAGCACATTTGGATGTCGCTGCAGCCATCGATCGACGAAATCGAACAAGCCAAACGAGGCGGCATCAGCCATGTGCTGACCAAACCGGTCATGATTGACGCCATTTTGCCGATCACGAACCGGTTGGCGTAAAAGCCGTTTGCGGAGTTTCGCGGATTCGCTGTTCGTAGATCGACAGACCGCTGAGCGCGTGATAAAGCGCACCGCATTCCAGGTCGATATGCGCCGTTCGCTCCAACACCTCACAGAGGCTCAGTGCGGCTTTTTCCATCCAGGGTTCGCGCAGCATTTCGTCGGATCCCGCAACGGCCAAGAACTCGAACACATGGCCGGAGGTGCCGAGCATCGCGACCAAATCGGGCGACCAGCCGGGACGCTCGAAGTAGTGACTTGAAAACGACCCGTCTGCGTTTTGAAAGTCACGCGACTGTTCGATCGCCATCTCGACAACCATTTCTGCGTCTGCCCAAACCCCCGTAATTGGCTGGCCCGCGTTGCGATGGCGATTTACGGCCGACGCTATGGCGCACAATCGGTGCGATCCGCCACATGCGCTGGTGGGTGACAGTTGACCGACCTCCGATTCCAGCAGCGATTCAATGCTGTATTCCGATCCGTCGCGTGACTTCCAGCGATGGGTCGTGGGTCTGTGGGCCAACAGCGCCGTCAACGTCCAACTGTATTCGCCCTCGAAGTTTCGAGGCACATCCCACTCGATTTGTCGAATCCAACCTTCGACCGTAAGCGGACCATCGGTGGTGCTGACCACATCAGACGGCTTTAATTCACAGCGTGCCATGTAGGCAACCCATTGGTCGCGGTGGCCTTGGCCGATTTTCTGGCCCGGCTCGAGCTCGGCGACAACGCCACGAACGGTGCGCCCATCGATTTCGAACTTGTCGCCGCCACGAAGAAGGAAGCCCTTGATCGGGCCGCCGCCGAGAATGTAGGTCACCGCTGGCTGCGGGCCCGATGCAGTCGTTAACGAAAAGTCGCGACCGTATGCGAGCACCCCGTGCATCACCTGCCACGCCGCGTTGACTTCCGTGGCCAGGCGTCGGCCCTGCAAGTTTGTCTTCAACGTTTCATTAACTCGCAAATGCACCGCATCGGTTGCGGATTGATCTGCCGTTACGGTAAGCACCGGGTGAATCGCATCACCACTGTCATCAATCCTTGGTAAAACACCGGTGGCGATCAAAGTTACGGCCGAATCGTCGACGCGACTGGTCGGACACCCGATCATCAATATTACCAGCGGCAGCAAACCGAGGGGAGCGATTTGACGTACGATCGCTTGACGGATGATTGACACGAATATCGACTCGGTAGAAGTTGGCCAGAATTGACGTTTTGCTGGCGACAATCGGATTTGAGAAGGTAAGTTGAGTGGAGGATGCGAATGCCTATTTCGGGCCTGGCATAAAAATTGCCATTCGCTGAACGGATGTCGCATTCCCTGTCGGATTGTCAGTTTGGTTGCAGGGTCGGCCTAATGCAACTCACCCCGCCGGACGGTTTGAAATAAACAATCGCACACTTTTTATAGGTTAAGAAGCAAAGTCATGGGTTATCTGCTGTTTTTGATTCCGCCTTTTTTGTTGAGCCTTTACGCCCAGTGGAAGGTCAAATCGGCATTCAGTGAGATGAGCCAAGTGCCGGCAAAAATGACCGGTGAACAAGCCGCTCGTCGTATGCTGGACGCTTCGGGTTTGCACGCAATTCCGATCGAGCGAGTTCCAGGCGAATTGAGCGACCACTACGACCCGGGTGCGAAAGTCGTTCGGCTCAGCCAAGGCGTTTACGACGGACGTTCAATGGCATCGCTGGGCGTCGCGTGCCACGAGGTTGGCCACGCCCTGCAAGATGCCCACGGCTACGCGCCGCTAGTGATTCGCAACCTGGCAGTACCCGCAGCGAACTTCGGTTCCAGCGCGGGGATGATCCTGCTGATGATGGGGATCTTTATGAGCATCAAGCCGCTGTTATGGCTGGGGATTATCGTTTTTTCGGCGGTGGTGTTCTTTCAACTGATCAATTTGCCGGTCGAGTTCAACGCTTCTTCGCGAGCGAAGGAACAGTTGGTTTCGCTGGGAATGATTTCAGACAACGATACGTACTACGTCAGCCGTGTCTTAAACGCCGCGGCCCTCACTTATGTTGCCGCGACGCTGCAAGCGGTGATGACGCTGGCCTACTACGTCCTGACGGCACTGAACGACCGACGATAATTTCGCGAGTTTTGCTCGACTTCAAACGTCACGGGCCGCAATTACAAAATTGCGGCCCGTTTTCGTTGTGAATGGGGATAGAAGATCTAAAACCAGGCCGATCACCCGTTTCTGCCTTCCATCGCGGCACGCAAGTCGGGATTGCCCAACACGATCGACGCCAAACGCTGCCAATGAGTGTCGTCGCTAGAAAGCGACTCGCAAAGCATCTGAATGTCGTGCCAATCACTTTCGGTTTCGACCGAAAATCGCAAGTCGCCACGATCGAGCTCAGCAGGCACGGGAATGAAACGCATTTGATACGTCCCGGGCGCGTCTTGAAAATACGACGCCAAGCTTGTCTCTTCGGTGCAGTAGCTCAGCCGATCGATGTTGCGGCGCAACCGGCGAAGCGCGTCGGCATGGCAAATCTCGCCTGCCAACCCGAGTCGCTGCATCCGTTGCCAACCGCCACCGGTCGAGAAGAAACCGACATAATCACATTCACTGTGCCGTTTGGCTTCTCCCAACAGTCGGTCGACCAGCACAGGATCAACAAAGGGACGATTGCCCGGCAAAAACACCACCCAATCGCTGCCAGTGCGATCGGCGGCAANNCAGCACGGTCGCCCCCGGAATACCCGATGTCAAAATCGTTGACGGCACGCCAACACCGCTAACGACGACGTTCTGCACCATCGCAGATTCGCTAATCCGCCGCGTGATGCGACTGATCAACGGCTGTCCTTTAAGATTGCGCTGAGCATAACGGGCAACACAGTCCGCGCCCTCCGTTCGCTCGCAATCGCCCAAATCGATCACCGCTACCGCCTTTAACGATGCAACCATCGCATCACTCCGTTCACTTTGGGGAAGTCTCTTTTCCAAGAGCAGAACGACAAGGGACAGTTTCGCAGCGTTAACGTAGCCGCAATCCCTCATTCATCCCCCTGATTGTCGATGATTGTGCGCCTGCGCCAATAGCGAACGTGGCGGTTGAGAAACATTTGTCTAAAACTTTTTGACTTTCTCTCAAGTGTCGCCCTTCCAACGAACCGCCGCAGTCTTTATTAATCATCTACCGACGCAGACTGAGCTTCACACAATGGAAGAGCAGCAGAATGGGCAAAATGTATCATCTTGGTCAACTTTGTCGCGGTTCGTCGTCTGACTTTTCAAATCGTCTCGTTCGAAAGGAATCGAACCATGCCGCCCTGGCTGACCGTATTTAATTTTTTGGAAGTCCTTTCGCTGCCGATCTTGGCCGCATTATCGCTTGGTGTCAGCAAGCTGACAGTCGGCGCGACGGCCCAGGCGGCGAGACGTTGGTTTTTTGGCGTTCTGGTTGCGGTCACCCTGATTACCTGCCGCACCGTGATCACTCTCGACCCCTGTTGGCTGACTCACACGACCACGCTTTCGATGCTATTTGTCGGTGCATTGCTGGTGCCCGATCGAGAAAGTTTTGAAGAGCGACGATCGGCCGATACAGCTCGCGCGATTTTCTAATCGCTGGGCCCGCTTGGCCGACGCCGCTACGACGCTTTTTTGATCGCAGCATAACGGTCGGGATTGAGCATCGTGATGTCGATCGATGGCGGTTCACCATCGACCACTGCCCCGACAATTTCGCCGGTTACCGGTGCGAGACTCAGCCCCATCATTGCGTGCCCTGTGGCGATGATCAGATTGCGTTTGATCGCCGATCGCCCAAGATAGGGCAGGCCATCGGGCGAACAGGGCCGCATCCCTTGCCAGGGCGCGATACCGTCGAAATCTTCGATCTTGAACTTCGGATAGTATTTCGGAATCGATTTTAGAATCCCTAGCACCCGCCTCGGATTGATCCGATCGTTGATGCCAGCGATCTCCATCGTTCCGCCGAATCGCAATTGATCGCCCATCGGCGTCACCGCAACTCGCGCTTCGACGAAAATCGAACAGATGGTTGGCAATTCAATCGGCTGTGATTGAGTGACGCTGTATCCTTTGCCCGCCTGCATCGGCAAACTCAAGCCAAGCTTTCGCGACAAGTCGGA